>JAJXVA010000048.1 GCA_021782435.1 Pseudomonadota bacterium | reverse complement strand
CAGCGAATCGCCTCCCGCCGGGCGGGCGGGCGGGTTATTGTGTCGACCCATGACGCGGTTCGTATTCATCACCGGCGGCGTGGTTTCCTCGCTCGGCAAGGGCATCGCCTCGGCGGCGCTCGGAGCGCTGCTGCAGTCGCGCGGCTACTCGGTCCGGTTGCGCAAGCTCGACCCCTATCTCAATGTCGACCCCGGCACGATGAGCCCCTACCAGCACGGTGAGGTGTTCGTGACCGATGACGGGGCGGAGACCGACCTCGATCTCGGCCATTATGAGCGCTTCACCGGGGTGGCGGCGACGCGCGCCGACAATGCGACGACGGGGCGGATCTATGCCGACGTGATCGCGCGCGAGCGGCGGGGGGATTATCTGGGCGCGACCGTGCAGGTCATTCCCCACATCACGGACGCGATCAAGGAGGCGGTGCTGCGCCAGTCCGACGACGTGGATTTCCTGCTGGTGGAAATCGGCGGCACGGTGGGCGATATCGAGAGCCTGCCGTTCCTCGAGGCGATACGGCAGCTCGGCAACGAATTGGGCCCCGCGCGGTCGATGTTCGTGCACCTGACGCTGGTGCCCTATATTTCCTCGGCTGGTGAGCTGAAGACCAAGCCGACCCAGCATTCGGTCAAGGAACTGCTCAATGTCGGGATCCAGCCGCAGATGCTGCTGTGCCGCTGCGACCGGCAGATTCCCGAGAACGAGCGCCGCAAGATCGCGCTGTTCTGCAATGTGCGGCCGGAGGCGGTGATCGCGGCGCTGGACGTGGATTCGATTTATGCCGTGCCGATCAGCTACCACGCCGAGGGTATGGACCGCGAGGTGCTGCACCATTTCGGCATGGAAGCCGCCGAACACCCCAACCTCTCGCGCTGGCAGGGCATCGTCGATACGCTGCGCGCGCCCGAAGGCACGGTAAGAATTGCTGTCGTTGGCAAATACACCACATTGCTCGACAGCTATAAATCGCTGGCCGAGGCGCTGACCCACGGCGGCCTCGCTTCCCGGGTGAAGGTCGAGCTCGACTGGGTGGACAGCCAGGTGTTCGAGGAGCCCCACACCGTGCAACGCCTCGAGGGGGTGCACGGCATATTGGTGCCCGGCGGCTTCGGCGAGCGCGGCACCGAGGGCAAGATCGCGGCGGTGCGGTTCGCGCGGGAACGCAACATACCGTTTCTCGGCATATGTTTCGGCATGCAGATGGCCGTCATCGAATATGCGCGCCATCTCGCGGGCCTGTCGGGCGCGAGCTCGACCGAGTTCGGCCCCTGCGCCGAGCCGGTGGTGGGGCTGCTGACCGAATGGACGCGCGGCAACGCGGTCGAGCGGCGGGACGCGGCGGCCGACCTCGGCGGCACCATGCGGCTCGGCGCCTATCCGGCGCGGCTGGTGGCAGGCACGCGCGCGCACGCCGTGTATGGCGTGGCCGATATCAGCGAACGCCACCGTCACCGCTACGAGGTGAATATCAATTACCGCGAGCGGCTGGAGGCGGCCGGGCTGGTGTTTTCCGGCCTGTCACCGGATGGGTCGCTGCCCGAGATCGTGGAAATTCGCGACCATCCGTGGTTCATCGGCGTGCAGTTCCATCCCGAGCTGAAATCCAAGCCCTTCGATCCGCACCCGCTGTTCCGCGGCTTCATCGAGGCGACGGTTACGCAGTCGCGCCTGGTGTGAGGGGGGCGGCGGCTGGCTGGCCGCGACTCGCAACGCGGTGGTTACACTTGCCCATGCCAACGATGCACCTGATCCCGCAGGATGTGGTCGCTTCCTATCAGATCGGCGAATGGCACAACGCGACCGGCGTATTGCAGACCGCCCAGCCTGAGGCGTGGGGGGATATCTGCGCCATGCTGCGGGCGTTTCGGTTTTCTACCCGCGACATCCTGGCCGGCGGTGGCCGGAAAAGTGTGATCGCGCAACGGATCGACGATTTTCTGTTCGCGCGCGGGTGGCGCGAGACGGGCTTCGAACCCGTGATCCGGATTGGCACCGAGGAACACAAGTCACCGACGCATAAGGTCGATTGTTTCAAGAACCGGGTGGGCCTTGAAATCGAATGGAACAACAAGGATCCGTTTTTTGACCGTGACTTGAACAATTTCCGTCTGTTGTTCGATCTGCGGGTGATCGATGTCGGGGTCATCGTCACCCGAGCCAGCTTCTTGCAAGAGATATTTAAGGGTCTCGGCATGAAAATTGCGAATAAATACGGTGCTTCGACCACGCATTTCGATAAGCTGGTGCCAAGGCTCGAAGGCGGCGGTGGCGGCGGCTGCCCGATCCTGGCTTTCGGCATCACGCAGGCGTGCTACACCGAGGAACAGGAGTTCGACGATCGATGACGGTGGAGACGATCCTGGCAGCGAAGGATGACCTGGCGACGTTCTTGACCGGCCGGCGCGGTCAGTTCGGCACCATTCTGGCCGACCCGCCTTGGCGCTTCCAGAACAGCACCGGCAAGGTCGCGCCCGAACACAAGCGGCTGGCGCGTTACGCCACGTTGGATCTTGCCGCCATCTCCGCGCTGCCGGTGGCCGACGCCGCCAAGACGACCGCGCATCTCTACCTCTGGGTGCCGAATGCGTTGCTGGCCGAGGGGCTTGCGGTCATGCAGGCCTGGGGCTTTCGCTATAAATCGAACCTGGTCTGGCACAAAATCCGCCATGACGGCGGGTCGGACGGGCGTGGCGTGGGATTCTATTTCCGTAACGTGACCGAGTTGGTGCTGTTTGGCGTGCGCGGGACGAATGCCCGCACGCTGGCGCCCGGGCGGCGGCAGGTGAATTTGATTGCCAGCCGCAAGCGCGAACATTCGCGCAAACCCGATGAACTCTATCCGATCATCGAGGCGTGTTCCAGCGGGCCGTATCTGGAATTATTCGCCCGCGGCGCGAGGCCGGGCTGGGCGGGCTGGGGCAACCAGGCCGATGCGTCGTACGCGCCGGATTGGGCAACCTACCCCAACGCCAGCATCAAGCCGCAGGGCAAGGAGCGCGGCGGTTTGCCGTTATTCGCGGCAGAATGACTTTTTCTGATTGGACGTTTTTTGCTCGACTTTCTTTCAAAATAATCGCTGCTTATTGGCGTCTATTTCCCACCCGACGCGCCCAGATCCGCCGCAATCCGGAGCTACGCCGCCACCCCGCCACGAAGGCGTGAGCGGGCCAAGCCAAATTGCGCCGCAGGCGCAACGTTTCCGCGGCACGGTTGCGCGGACACTACGCGGGATAGCTGTCCCGGACGATCGACGCCGGATCGACATCCCAGTGCAGACGGGTCGTTGAAATCTTGCGGAACAGCACGTTCGACGCGAGAAATCCGGCAGGGTCGCGGGAAAAGTTTGTTACTTCGTGGGTATCGGCCGCCACCACATGGGCCGGTTCACCCATCGCCGCCGCCAGAATTTCAAAGCCGGTTGCCGGGTTCAGCAGGGCCTTCCAGGCATCGCTGGAAAACCGCCAGTAGTCCCAGGGTATGTCGTGCATTGGCCAGCACTGATGGGTTGTGAACAGCCCGATCGCGCCTTCGGCCATCACCTGGTTGAGCTCCACAACGAACTTCCACGGCATAAGAATATGTTCCAGCACCGAGAATGCCATGACCGCATCAAACTGCCGCCCCGCCATCGCTGCCACCAGATCATGCGCGTCGCACACGATATCGACGTTCTCGCCGGGCATGATGTCGCACCCCAGATAGGTCGTGCCAACCGGCAGCATCGCGCGGCGCGTCACGCCGGACCGTGCCCGTGAGCCGACTTCCAGCACCCGGGGCTGGCCGATCTCGGTCAACATGCCGAAAAACCGCGCAACCAGATGGCTCGCGGCGGAATCGCGCGGCGCTCCCAGCATCCCTATACGCCAACGTGTGCCATCGGCCAGACTTGCCACGAGCATGCCGCCGCAAACCTCGTGCGCGGTTTGACCGAAATCGAGTGCCACCTCGAATCGGCAATTCTCCGCAGCGGGGTCGATTGCCGCGGCAACATCCGGGCTCGGCAGCCATGGCGGCAGAAAGGATCGCGGCTCGCCGGCACTTCCGGCCCGTGGCAGCACTTCCAGTGCCGTGATCCGCGCCGTCATGGAAAAACACCAGCCGCGAATGGCAACGATGCCCAGAAAAATCGAAAACCCGTCGATCGCGCCGAGCGGTCGGTCGCTGATGCCTGATGGGCGGCTCACATCCGACCCGGATGCAAAGAAGCGCCCCATTCGCTTTCAATTCCGAAGACGGTGACGCAAAGCAACCCCCTCGATGTGACAGAAGGCGGTTCGATCATCGTTCGCGATTCAAGCCGGGCGTGATCGTGCAAACCCGGCTCAACATCACACGAAGTTAATGTAACAATCATTGACTTAACACAACCATGAGACGAAAAAATCTTACCCGGCACTACCGTGAAGCGTTGGTAAGAGAAAACACAAAATGGCAACTGTCGGTATCCGATGGGTTTCTGATATCGCGGTGTTCAAAACCATCAGCGGAAGTGAATTTCCTTTGGTCTGTGTAGAGGGCTACCTGACGCCGGGGGATGGCGGTGGAGGATATTTTTACCTCACAACCGACACTACAAGTCATGACAATGGCGCCACCATAATCGTCTTGAATGATGGAACTATATTCTATCGAATTTGGCAAGGGGAACCATTCAGCGTCCTATGGGCTGGCGCAGATCCGACCGGGGCTTCGCCATCGGACTCGGCGTTCGCGACAGCGGCATCCGTATCGTCCGTTCTCTATGTTCCTGTCGGTCGATATAGGCTCGAATCCCAGTTCTCGTATACTCTCGCGGTTGGCCAGGGATCATTCACCTTGAAAGGCGACGGATCAGAAGCCAGTGTTCTATTCTTTCCCAACAACAGCGGAATGGCAATAACTTACAATGCCGCGTCAGACGGCCAAGTACATGTCCGGGATATCTCGATCACCGCCGGCGTGGCCGGTGTCGGTTCTGGAGTTCAACTCATCTACTCGTCAACAACGGGAATAAATGGCGGCATAACCGATTTATCCCGGTTGAAAATACGAGGCGATGATGGCGTAGGCGCGTTGTACTGGAACAACGCGATTTCAATAGTCGGCGCCTCGAATGTCAACATGGATGGCATCGCGATCACGGGGCCGGCCAAATACGCGGAAGCCACGAACGCGAATGGCATTGTCATCAACGGAAACTCGATCGGATCCATCGTATTCAACATAACGAATTCAACGATATATAACGTCTACACGGGCGTTACATATGGGTCCTACGCCCAGGGTGTCTTCGTCACCAACAGTCAGCTTACGAATATGGTTCAAGGAATTCTAATACCGGAAGGAACGGTAAAGATCGACGAGTTATGTGTTTCGAACAGCCAGTTCACAACGGACGAGTCCTGTATTATTTCCCTCGCGCCAACGGGAAACGTACAAATTGCAAACAACCTGCTTACGTTTGGAAATGCGGTTCCTGCGACCACCACGGGCATCATTCAAGGGCAGTTCGGGAACGCCACAATCACCGGAAACGCGTTCGATGGGTCCTCTTCAACGGGAAACACGGTATTTGGAATAATTATCACGTCCGGTCCATCAGGCGCAATAACCGGGAATGTTTTCATTATAATGGACACAGGCATTTGGCTTCAGGCAAACGTAAACCACTTCAATGTGCAGTCAAACTCGTACAATGCTGTAACGACATTGGTGATAAACAACGGATCGAACAACATCATCGGCGGGGGGTCTCCGTAGGTTTCCGTGCTGGCGCCGTGCCAAACCAGCACCGATCCGCGGCTTGACAATCGCAGGGACCCGGTCGAGGCATGCCCCTCACGGGCTCCAGACCCCGCCATGCCGTCATCGCGCAAACTCGACCAAGCCAAAACCTATCAGGACTGAGTCCGCGCCAAACTCGCCGCCTCTGGCGAGGCCGGCTAAGCTTCCGCGATCGGCGGAGAATTCACCGTCTTCGGCATCATCGAATTGGAAATGCTGCGGTTTTTCGGCCTGACGCCCGATATGTGCGTCATCGATGTCGGCTGCGGCGCCGGGCGCCTCGCGCAGCCGCTCAGCCGGTTCCTTACCCGCCCCTATCTCGGCACCGATATCGTGCCGGAACTGGTGGCGCAGGCGAAAAAACAGGCCAACCGGCCCGATTGGCGGTTCGAGGTCGCCGATAAAATCGCCATCCGCGCCGCCGATGCCAGCGCCGATTTCGTGGGCTTCTTCTCGGTCTTCACCCATCTGCTGCATGAACGGACTTTTCTCTACCTCGCCGAGGCGCGGCGTGTGTTAAAACCTGGCGGCACGATCGTGTTTTGGTTTCTCGAATTCGCGATGGATTTTCATTGGAACGTGTTCGAGGGGACGGTGCGCGACGAATTGGCCCACGGGCCGCAGCCGCGGAACCTGGTCCGGAACGCAGCGCCATCCGGCGCCTGGCCGAAAAGCCCGGCCTCGACCCGGTCGCATTCCGAGATGGCGATGCGCGCTTCGTGAAGCTGTCGGCGCCGGTGACGCTGTCGGACGGGCGGGTGATGGAAAAGTTCGGCAATCGCGGTCCATCGATCGGCGTGCTGCGCAAGCGATGCGCCTGGCCTTGCCGTTGGCGCCGCAGCGATTAGGTTGCAGCGCCATGGAAACCGGTCGGGACGAGGTCTGATGCCGCTTCATGTCGAGACAGGGTCGGTCGTCTTCGGCAACGATCTGCCCTTTGTGCTGATCGCCGGGCCCTGCCAGATCGAGAGCCGCGCCCATGCCTTCGAGGTCGCGCAAGCCTTGCGCGAGATGACCGCGCTTCTCGGCATTCCGTTCGTGTTCAAAAGCAGCTTCGACAAGGCGAACCGCACTTCGCTTTCCGGCGCGCGCGGGGTGGGGATGGCGGCGGGGCTCGAGATTCTGGCCGAGATCCGTGCGAGCCTGGGGGTTCCGGTGCTGACCGATGTGCATGGGATCGAGCAATGCGCGCCGGTGGCGGCGGCGGTGGATATTCTGCAAATTCCCGCGTTTTTGTGCCGGCAGACCGATTTGCTGCTGGCGGCCGGCGAAACCGGTGCCGCCATCAACGTGAAAAAAGGCCAGTTCCTGGCGCCGTGGGACATGGCGAACGTGGCCGCCAAAATCGCATCCACCGGCAATACCCGCATCCTACTCACCGAGCGCGGCGCGAGCTTCGGCTACAACACGCTGGTCTCCGACATGCGGGCCCTGCCGATCATGGCCCGCACTGAATACCCGGTGGTGTTCGACGCCACCCACTCCGTCCAGCAGCCCGGCGGCCAGGGGGATGCCAGCGGCGGCGAGCGCGAATTCGCGCCTATTCTGGCCCGGGCGGCGCTGGCGGTGGGGTGTGCGGCGATTTTCATGGAAGCGCACCCCGACCCCGACCATGCGCCGTCGGACGGGCCGAACATGGTGCCGCTCGCCGAGATGCCGGGGGTGCTCGCGCGCCTCGCCGCGCATGACCGCATCAGCAAGGCCATGCCGGCCTGAGTGAGGGTATTCCGGGCTAGGGTATCCCGGGTTTGTGGGTCCCGGGTTTGTGGGTCCCGGGTTTGTGGGTCCCGTCCGGGCGCGGCAGGGAAGGGGGCTGGATCAACCCCGCCGCGCCCGGGTAGTGACGTGGTGGCACCGGACCGAACGCGTTCCTTTTCGAACCGCGCTCACCACGCCTACCTGGTCAGAACTTCGTGGGCTTCGGCGCCGTCACCGGCGCCCGATCGACCACCGAATATAGCCGGTTCCCCTGCGCATCCACGGTCAGGCCATTGCCCTGGTCCGGCTTCACGGCGGTGTCGGCCGGTGCCAGGTGATGGCCGCGGACCGTGCCCACCAGGCAGCCCTGGCTGCGCGATGCCGCCTCGATCACCGGCGCGCCATCGGCCCCGGCGCGATAGACCACGGTCTGGCGGCAGACCGACGGGCCAGCGACCATCACCCGGGTCACGACCAGTTGCCCGGGACCCGCCATCATGGCCGGCAGCGCCACCAGACGCAGCGCCGACATATCGGCCGACATATCGGTCATCATCGCGGTCATCATCGCCTGCTGCCGCGCGACAAGTTGCGAAATCCGCCAGAACGGATCGGCCATGACGCCGACCGGCGCCGGCCCGGCGACCATCATGACCGGCGGCGGCACCACGAATTCGGGTTCGGCGGCGCGCGCGCCCCAAGCCAGTGTCATGACACCCGCAACGGCCAATATCGCGGTTCGTAAGGTCATCGTCGTCATCCTCCTTGCCTGACCCGACCTCGCCCGATCATAGGCACCGGGCGTTGAATTTGGGTGTCAAATACCTGAAATTTCGTTCATGTCGGGGGCGGGGCGGCGGCCCTCACGCCGCCTGGACGGCCAGCGGGACGTCCAGATACCGGATGAAATCCCTGGGCACGATCTGCCAGAATTGCGGCAGGGTCTGGTGCCATTCATGCAGCAGCGAGGCGGCGTGACGGCTTTTGGTCTCGGCCGCGTGGCGGCGCACGAGGTCGTGCAGCACGGCCTCCCAATGCGGGGTGGCCACGCGCTGCCAGGCCAGCGTGTCGGGGTTCAGACGGCGTTCCATCGTGCCCGAGGCGTCGAGCACGAAGGCCATGCCGCCGGTGAAGCCCGCGCCGAAATTATCGCCGATTTCGCCGAGGATCACGACCGTGCCACCGGTCATGTATTCGCAGCCATTGCTGCCGCAGCCCTCGATCACCGCGGTCGCGCCCGAGTTGCGGACCGCGAAGCGTTCCCCGGCCTGGCCGGCGGCGAACAAGCTGCCGGCGGTCGCGCCGTAGAGGCAGGTATTGCCGATGATGGAATTGTGCTGGCTCTCCAACCGGCTGTCCGGGTAGGGCCGGACCACCAGCGTCGCGCCGGAGAGGCCCTTGCCGACGTAATCGTTGCAATCGCCGATCACCTCGATTTTCACCCCCTGCACCGCGAACGCCCCCAGGGACTGGCCGGCGGTGCCGATCAGGCACAGGCTCAGATGGTCGGGTGCGAGGAATTTCATGCCGAAGCGGCGCGTGATCTCACCGGAAAGCCGGGTGCCCACCGCGCGGTCGGTATTGGCGATGGTGTAGTGCAGCTGCATTTTCTCCCCGCGCGTAAACAGCGGCGCCGCGTCGCGGATGATGCGGATATCGAGCGTCTCGGGCACTTCGTTGCGCCCCTCCAGCGTGCAGTGGCGGGCATAGGGGCCGGGGTCGGCCTGCACCAGCAGCGGGTTGAGGTCGAGGTCGTCGAGGTATTCGGCGCCACGGCTGACCTGGCGCAGCAGGTCGGTGCGGCCGATGATCCCGGCCAGCGTGCCCACGCCGAGCGACGCCAGGATGTGGCGCACCTCCTCGGCGATGAAGGTGAACAGGGCGATGACTTTTTCCGGAGTGCCGGTGAATTTCTCGCGCAGTGCCTCGTTCTGGGTGCACACGCCCACCGGGCAGGTATTGGCGTGGCATTGCCGGACCATGATGCAGCCCATGGCGACGAGGCTCGCCGTGCCGATGCCGAATTCCTCGGCGCCGAGCATGGCGGCGATGACGACATCGCGCCCGGTTTTGATGCCGCCATCGGTGCGCAGGCGGACGCGGTGGCGCAAGCGGTTGAGCATCAGCACCTGGTGCGCCTCCGAGAGCCCCATTTCCCACGGCAGCCCGGCATATTTCACCGAGGTCTGAGGGCTCGCGCCGGTGCCGCCCGAATGGCCGGAAATCAGGATGGCGTCGGCGCGGGCCTTGGCGACACCGGCGGCGATGGCGCCGATGCCCGAGCGCGCGACCAGCTTGACGCAGACGGTGGCGTGGGGATTGACCTGCTTGAGGTCGAAAATCAGCTGGGCCAGATCCTCGATCGAGTAGATATCGTGGTGCGGCGGCGGGCTGATCAGGGTCACGCCCTCGGTCGCGTGGCGCAGCCGGGCGATCATGCCGGTGACCTTGAAGCCGGGCAACTGCCCGCCCTCGCCGGGCTTCGCCCCTTGCGCGATCTTGATTTCTATTTCCCGGCAATTATTGAGGTATTCGGTGGTGACCCCGAACCGGCCCGAGGCGATCTGCTTGATCGCGGATGAGGCGTTGTCGCCATTGGCGCGCGGCGTGGCGCGGTCGGGGTCCTCGCCGCCTTCCCCGGAATCCGATCGGGCGCCGATCCGGTTCATGGCGATCGAGAGCGTCTCATGCGCCTCGGGCGAAAGCGCGCCGAGCGAAATGCCGGGCGCCAGCAGCCGCTTGCGGATCTCGGTGACGCTCTCCACCTCATCGAGGCTGATCGGGGCGCGGCCGCGCATCCGGAAATCGAGCAGGTCACGCAGCGCCACGGGGGGCTGGCGGCGCACCGCCTCGGCGTATTTGCGGTAGGCGGCGAAGCTGTCGGTCGTGCACGCGTGCTGCAACAGGTGGATCAGGCTGCCATCGAAGGCATGGGTCTCGCCGCCGCGGCGGAATTTATAGATGCCGCCGACCGGCAGCATGGGCTCGCTGGCGCCGAAGGCGGCCTGGTGGCGGGCCAGCAGCTTCTGCGCGATTCCGGCCAGCCCGATGCCGGAAATGCGCGACTGCATGCCGGGAAAGAATTCTCCAACCAGGGCGCGGGACAATCCGATCGCCTCGAAGCAATAGCCGCCGCGGTAGGAGGAAATAACACTGATGCCCATTTTCGACATCACCTTCAACAACCCTTTGTCGATCGCGCGCCGATAGCGGCCGACCGCGTCCTTGAGGCCGATGTCACCGAGCAGGCCGCGCGCGTGGCGGTTGCGGATCGCTTCCTGGGCGAGATAGGCATTGACCGTGGTCGCGCCGATCCCGATCAGCACCGCGAAATAATGCACATCGAGACATTCCGCCGAGCGCACGTTCAGGCTCGTGAAGGTGCGCAGGCTCGAGCGCACGAGATGGGTATGCACGCCGCCAGTGGCCAGAATCATCGGGATCGCGACCCGGTCCCCGGACTGCGCCTCGTCGGTGAGAATGACATGGGTGCAGCCGGCGCGGACCCCATCCTCGGCCTCGCGGCGGATGCGCTCTAGCGCCGCGCGCAACCCCTGTTCCCCCTCCGATAGCGGAAACGTGCAATCGACCACGCAGGCGGATTGGCCCATGTAGGCGCGCATCGCCAGAAATTCCGCGTTCGAGAGCACGGGGCTTTCGAGCTGTAGCAGGTCGCACTGGCGCGCGTCCTCGTCGAGCACGTTGCCGAGATTGCCGAGCCGGGTGCGCAGCGACATGACGCGGCTTTCGCGCAGGCTGTCGATCGGCGGGTTGGTGACCTGGCTGAATGCCTGGCGGAAATAATGGTGCAGGCCGCGATAGCCGGTCGAAAGCACCGCGATCGGCGTATCGTCGCCCATGCTGCCGGTGGCTTCCTGGGCGGCCTCCACCATGGGGTGGAGAATGAGTTCCAGGTCCTCGAAGCTGATGCCGTGCGCCATCTGCCGCCGGCGCAGGTCCTCCTCGCTCAGGCTGGCGGGTTCGGGGGCGGAATCGCGGACGATGGCATCGATTTCCCGGATATGTCGCGTCCATTGGTGGAATGGCTGGCGGGCGGCCAGCAGGTCGCGCAGTTCCCGGTCGGTATAAAACTTCCCGTGGTCGAGATCGACCGCGATCGTCTGGCCCGGGCCGACGCGGCCCTTTTCGAGAATGGCGTCCTCATCGACCCGCACCATGCCCGATTCCGAGCCGACGATCAGCAGATTATCGCGCGTCAGCGTATAGCGCAGCGGCCGCAGCCCGTTGCGATCGAGCCCGGCGATGACCCAGCGCCCGTCGGTGGCGGCGATCGCCGCCGGCCCGTCCCAGGGTTCCATGACGACGCTGCAATAGAGAAACAGGTCGCGATGCGCCGCGTCCATGTCGGCATGGGCGACCGTGCTCGCCGGCATCATCAGCGCCTTGGCCATGGGCGCGTCGCGGCCGGCGCGGACCAGCAGCTCGAACACGTTGTCGAGGCTCGCGGTGTCGGAGTTGCCGATCTGCACGACCGGCTTGATATCCTCGAGAAAAGGCGCGAGCGCGGTATTGGCGAGCCGCGTCTCGTGGCTTTTCATCCAGTTCGTATTCCCCTGGATGGTATTGATTTCCCCGTTATGGGCCAGCACCCGGAACGGCTGCGCCAGGCGCCAGGTGGGAAACGTGTTGGTGGAATAGCGCTGGTGATAGATCGCGAACCGCGAAATGAAGCGCGGGTCGCGCAGGTCGGGGTAGAAATCGGTCAGGCTCTCGGCCAGGAACATGCCCTTGTAGATAATCGACCGGGCCGAGAGCGAGCAGAAATAGAGGTCGGGCACCTGCGCGGCCAGGGCCGCGTGTTCGATGCGACGGCGTATCACGTAGAGGTCGCGCTCGAATTCCTCATCGGTGGCGCCGGTGGCGTTGGCGACCAGGATCTGTTCGATTTCGGGCCGGGTGGCGTTGGCTTTTTCGCCGATCACCGCGGCATCGATCGGCACCTGGCGCCAGCCGTAAATGGCATGTCCGAAATCGATGATGACGCTCTCGACGATTTCCCGGCAGCGTTCCTGCGCGGCGAGATCGGTTTTGGGCAGAAACACCTGGCCGACGCCGATCGGCCCGGCCTTGGGCGTGAGGCCGCTGCGCGAGACCGCCTCGGCGAAAAAATCCTGCGGGATTTCGAGGTGAATGCCCGCGCCGTCACCGGTTTTGCCATCGGCGTCGACCGCGCCGCGATGCCACACCGCGCGCAGCGCGGCGATGCCGGCCTCGACCACGCGGCGGCTGGGCGTGCCGTCGGTTGCCGCGATCAGCCCGACGCCGCAGGCATCGTGTTCCTGCGCGGCCGACCAGGTGTGGCGCAGGCGCCGCGCGTTGGCCTGCCACGCGGCGAGAAATTCGGCGGCGGATTCGGTCTCGGTCATGGCGGTCACTCGGCGGCGATGGCGGGGAAGGGGCGGGCGGCGGTGAGGTGGCGGTGCATGGCGGCGGCGGCGTCCCGCCCGTCGCGGATCGCCCACACCACGAGGCTCGCGCCGCGCACGATATCCCCGGCGGCGAATACCCCGGGCAGGGACGTGGTGAAATTCCGCGGATCGGCCGCGATCGTGCCCCAGCGGTTGGTTCGCAGCCCGGGCTCATCGAACAGGGCGGGCATGTCCTCGGGGTCGAAGCCCAGCGCCTTGATCACCAGATCGGCCTGGAGGGTGAATTCGCTGCCGGGTATGGGTTCGACGCCCCGGCGGCCCGAACCGTCGGGCAGGCCGAGCCGCATGCGGCGCGCGCGCACCGCGCTCACCTGGTTCGTGCCGAGAAACGCCTCGGGCGCCGCCAGCCACAGGAAGGTCACGCCCTCCTCCTCGGCATGGGTAACTTCGCGCAGCGAGCCCGGCATGTTGGCGCGGTCGCGGCGATAGAGGCAGGTCACCGAGGCGGCGCCCTGGCGGATGGCGGTGCGCACGCAATCCATGGCGGTATCGCCGCCACCGACCACCACCACATGGCGGCCGGCGGCATTCAGCGTGCCGTTGGTGAACCGCGGCACGGGGTCGCCGAGCCCCACCCGGTTGGCGGCGGTGAGATAGTCGAGCGCGGGCACGATGCCGGCAAGATCGTGGCCCGGCGCCTCGAGCGCGCGCGCGCGATAGACGCCGGTCGCGATCAGCACCGCGTCGTGCCTGGCCCGGATTTCCGCGAAACCGAGGCTGGCGCCGATATCGGCCTCGCGATGAA
>JAJXVA010000255.1 GCA_021782435.1 Pseudomonadota bacterium | reverse complement strand
TCCTCGATGTCGATCGGCACGCAGGTTTCCGCGAGCGGCCGGGCTGGCAGCCCCGCGCGGCGGCGCAGCCGCGCCCAGCGGCCGACCGAGGCTTGCGGGTCGAGGTCCAGCACCGCGGCCTCGAACCGGTCCTCGGCGGCGGCGCAGGCAAGATTGAGGGCGGCGGTGGACTTGCCCATGCCGCCCTTGTCGGAGGTGAACGCGACGACCTTCATGGCCTCATCGCCTCTGATTCGCATGAGCGCATGGTTGCATGATCTCATGAGGATAGGAAGTCATGAGGGGTGGGGACTCTTGCGGGAAAGACAGGAAGGAAAGGCCAGGGGCCGTGAGGCCCCTGGACCCCGATACCAAGGAGGGGGTTTGCAAAGGGCGCTGCCCTTTGCCGGGGTTTGGGGCGGAGCCCCAACCTCGTCCTACGGGGTGGGGACTTTTGCGGGAATCTTTGGCGGCACCGGCGGGCGCGAGGGTTGCAGCACCACGCCCTTGGCGCTGACATCGACGCGCGCATCGCGGTACACCGCGAGCGCCAGTTGCAGATTTTCCAGAAACCGCGGCCGGAAATGATCGAGGCGGGAGAAGCCGCCGCCGAATTGCGCGTGCAGCGCCTTCCAGGTGATCGCTCGGTTGCCCAGCAGCACATGCAGGCGGTAGGCGAGCCAGCAGTAGATATCCAGCGCCATGGAGTTGTTGTTGATCGCCCGGATCGCGGCTTCCTCGATCGGCACCGGATGGCGCTGCAACTGGTCGAAGAAGGTTTCCGACAGCCGCGCGGTCTCCAGGAACAGGCTGCCTTGCGCGGGGTCGTCGCCGTCGAGGAACAGCGCCGTATCGACGATGTGCTGGTTGAGCAGCCCAGCGCGGCCGCCCTGCTGGATGTGGAAGGTCAGCCGGCAGCGGGAGATGCGCTCGGCCTGCTCGCGTACTTCCTTGATCGACTTGCCGCCGTGCGGGATGCCCATGCGGCCGAGCCAGGCGCGCAGGCTGCGGCCGAGTTCGATTTCGCGCGAGCCGGTGCGCAGGGCCTCGGTTTGCAGATACAGCATGATGAGCCGGGCGCGGGAGCCGTACGGCACGCCGACCGAGACGGGCTTGCCGTCGGCGACGATGCGCTTGCCGGGTTCGACCAGCAGCGTGACCTTTTCCGTCTGGATCTGCCAGGTTTCGTCGTCGGGCAGCCTGCGATGCGGCAGGGCTGCCTGCGCCCAGCCGCTGTAGACGAAGCCGACATCGCCGTCCTCGTCGCTCATGTAGCGCATGGCGGCATCGACCACGCGGCGGTTGATGTCGGCCGCGAGCGCGCCCGGGCGCCCTTGCGCCTCGATCAGTTCGTGGATGGTGCCCATCGCCGCATGTCCTGAGCCGCTTGCTGTCTGACCACCGCAACCATGGCGGCAATGTGACGCACGCGTCGGAGAATGTCGCCGGGGACTTTTGCGGGATCAGCTACTAGGGAAGCTATTAGTGATTCTACTATTAGTTTGTCCCGCAAGAGTCCCCGGGATAGTTCTCGCGACTCGTTGAGTCTCCGTCGGACACCCCCGCAAAAGTCCCCACTTTCTCCCGCAAGAGTCCCCGCAAGTCCTGTGGATGATTTTCCGCGCGGGGGCGGCGGGCCGGGCCGACTCGGGGCAGGCGGGGAGGCAAGAAATCCCGCAAGAGTCCCCACCCCGCCACCTCATTTTCTCATGAGGTCAAGAGGTCAGGGGGCTCAGCCCTCGCCTTCCCGCCCTTGCCCCAGCACCCGGTATGCCAGCCCGCGCGCCGAGAGGCGCGGTGCGATGTCGAGCCAGACCAGGTGTGTCGCCGCGTTGGCGAGGCTGGTCTTGTAGCGGTCGCCGCCGGCGAGGAAGTCGTAGGCGGTGGCACCTTCGCGGCGGGCCAGGGCGATGGCGGCGTGGTGGCAGGTCAGGCCGGGCTTTTTGTGGCCGCCGGCGCCCGCGTAATCGAAGCCGGACTGGTAGGCGAGCACGCGGCCGCGATGGCGGAAATTGTACAGGTAGCCGATCGCGCGTGAGCCGGCGGCGATGCGCAGCAGGTCGGCTTCCCCGCGCGGCAGGGCGCGGGCCAGCAGGGCGCGGTGGAAGGCGACGAAGGCCGGGTTGGCGAAGGCGCCGGGTTTGCCGCGCGCGATCCAGGTCGCCTGGTGCAGCACCGCCAGGGCGTCGAGGAACGCCTCCGCCTCCGCCAGGGTTGCCGCCCGATGCACCGCGATGGGGCCGGCGGCGGCGTAGGCGCGGTCGGAGCGGCGGAGCTGGTAGCGGGTGTTGGCGCTGAGGCCGGCGAGGAATGTTTCCTCGCTTTCGCCAGGCGCCGTCAGGTCGATGAAGGGGGCCGGCTGCGCGCGCAGCACCCGCACCGCGCCGGCGGCGCGCGCGGCGACCATGTATCCCGCATCGACACCGGACAGGCGCAGCCGCCCGGCGAACCGGCCCATGCAGGCGCGCAGGCAGGCGGGCAACAGGGGCTCGGCGCCGCGCGCCAGCAGCGGGCCGTTGTGCTCGACATAGACCGCGTCCAGCACCGGATCGCCGCTCTCGCCGAGCCACAGCGTCCCCCCGACGCGGTTGCACAGCGCGAGGCCGAGGGTTGCACCGTCCTGCTCGGCGCGCAGCAGCACCGCATTGGGGAAGCGCGCTTCGGCGCGGCAGCCGACCCAGGTCCAGCTCTGGAAGAACGAGAGGTCGGCGCGCGCCTCCAGCGCCCGCCACGCATCGGCCAGGGCGGCGAGGTCGGGCGCGGGAGCGAGGGCGATGCGGAGCACGGCCCTTGTTGCGGCAGCGTGGTGCCCGCTGCCAAGGGGGCTGGCGCGCGGCGGGGTTGCTGGGCATTGGAACGGGAATGCTCAGCGCCATCGCCACCGTGTTGTTCGTGCCCCCGGTCAATCTGGTCGTCCTCGCGCTGGTGGGCATGGCGCTGGCGCGCTGGCGGCCCAGGGCCGGGCGGGGGCTCGCGCTC
>JAJXVA010000254.1 GCA_021782435.1 Pseudomonadota bacterium | reverse complement strand
CACGCCGCCATCGCCGAAATCGGCGAGGCAGACCGCGTTCCAGGTGGGGCGCGCACCCGCCGGCTGCCCGCGTAGCAGCGCGCCGATGTTGCGCGCGGTGGCGGTGACCATGGATTCGATCATGAAGCCGGTCTTCGGCACCCCCACCGGGACCGGCGTCGGCCCCACCGGAGGGATCGCCACGCACACCCCCACCGCGAAGACGTTGGGGAAGCGCGGGTTGCGCTGATGCGCGTCCACCACCACGAAACCGCGCGGATTGGTCAGCCCGTCGATCCCGCGCAGCGCCGCGACGCCGCGGAACGCCGGCAGCATCATGGAAAAGCGGAACGGCAGATCGTGCTTCGCCGCCACCGCTCCGTCGGCCGCCACCTCCTCCACATGCATCATGCCCGGATCCACCGCGGTCACGCGCGCATTGGTGATCCATTTGATATGGCGCTGGCGGAACTCGGATTCCATCAGGGATTTGGTATCGCCGACGCCGTCCAGCCCCAGATGGCCGATATAGGGCTCGGCGGTGACGAAGGTCATCGGCACCCGGTCCCGCAGCTTCCGCTTGCGCAGCTCGGTGTCCAGAATATATGCGAATTCATAGGCGGGACCGAAACAGGACGCCCCCTGGACCGCGCCCACCACGATCGGGCCGGGATTGGCGCAGAACGCCTCGAACGCCGTGCGCGCCTGCTCGGCATGGCCGGTCTGGCAGATCGACTGGGTCTGCCCTTCCGGCCCCAGGCCGGGGATCTCATCGAACGCCAGGTCGGGGCCGGTGGCGATCACCAGATAGTCGTAGCCGATCGCGGTGCCGTCATCGAGCATCACCTGGTTGGCCGCGGGATCCACACGCTTCGCCCCGGTGGTGACGAAGCGCACCCGGCGTTTCTGCATCACCCGGTCGAGCTTCACCTCGATATCGGCGCGGTTGCGCCAGCCGACCGCCACCCAGGGGTTGGACGGGGTGAATTGGAACGCATCGCCCTGGCCGATCAGGGTGACATGATCCTCCGCCCGGGCCTGATCGGCCACCTCGAACGCGGCCAGGGTTCCGCCCAGACCGGCACCCAACACCAGAATTTCGGCCATGACGTTCCTCTTTTCAACGAGTTGGAGGGAGAAGCCCCCGGACATGCGGGGCGGGCCGGCACTCGGTGCTTGACGATATATGCGAAGATGCGTATCTTCGCAAGTATGAAATTGGACCTGCCCGCCATGCACGCCGCGGCCGACCAGGCGAGCGAGCTGCTGAAGTCCCTGGCCAACCGCCACCGGCTGCTGATCCTCTGTCAGTTGCTGGACGGGGAACGCTCGGTCGGCGACCTGGTGACGTTCCTGGGGATCCGTGACACCGTCGTCTCCCAGCACCTCGCGCTGCTGCGTAAGGACGGGCTGGTGGCGGCGCGCCGGGAAGGTCAGACCATGCGCTACGTCATCGCTTCCGCCCCGGCCCAGGCGATCCTGGGTGCCTTGGCGGGAATCTATTGCGCCCCCGAGGCCACCTGCCTCGCCCCCCAGTCCTGAACCGGAGTCGCCGCATGTCCGCCCGTCATTCCCTGCGAGAAATCACCGCCGCCGATGTCGCCCTGGGCTTGCGCACCCACAGCCTGCTGCTGGTGGATGTGCGCGAGCCGGCGGAATTCGCCGCCGAGCGCATCCACGGCGCGCTGCTCTTTCCGCTCTCCAGCTTCGATCCCGCTTCCCTGCCGGCGGATGGCGCCCGGCCGGTGGTCTTCCATTGCGGCAGCGGCAAGCGTTCGGCGGTGGCGGTGGGGCGCTGCCTGGAAGCCGGCGTGCCGGCCTTCACCCATATGAAGGGCGGGCTGATCGCGTGGAAGGCTGCCGGCCAGCCGACGGTGCGGCTGAACCCGGCCACCGGCGCGGTGATGGACCGGCGGTGATGCGCCCGCTGCTGCGGTCCTTGGCGGTGCTGCTGCTGGCGGTGCTGCCGGCGCAGGCGGCCCCGGCGCTGTTCACCACCACCCTGCGGCGGGAGGCGGACGAGAAAGCGGTCTTCGCCACCGTGGAAAGCCGCAACGTCGCGCCCGCGCGCACGCGCATCGGCGGCACCGTCACCGGGCTTGCGGTCCGCGATGGGGATTTCGTCCATGCCGGGCAGGTGATCGCCACCATCCATGACGCCAAACTGGCGCTGCAGATCTCCGCGCAGGACGCGGAGATCTCCGGGTTGCGCTCGCAACTGGCCCAGGCCGGCATCGATCTCGCCCGCGCCGAGGCGCTGGCCCATAGCGGCGCCGTCGCCCGCGCCCAGCTGGACCGCGCCCGCACCTCCGTCCGGGTCGCGCAAAGCGCGCTGAACGCGCGGATCGCCGCCCGCGCCGTGACCGCCCGCCAGCTGGCGGAAGGCGCGGTGCTGGCGCCGATCGACGGCCGGGTGCTGGAGGTGCCGGTGACCGACGGCACGGTGGTGCTGCCGGGCGATCCGGTCGCCACGGTGGCCGAGCAGCATTTCGTGCTGCGGATGCGCGTGCCCGAACGCCACGCCCTGGGCCTGAAAGCGGGCGACCGGATCCGCTTCGATGGGACCGCGCTGGGGGTGGAAGGTCCGGTCTTCGGGCGTATCAGCCTGGTCTATCCGCGGATCGTGAATGGGGCGGTGCGCGCCGACGCGACCGCCCCCGGGGTCGGCAGCTATTTCGTGGGCGAACGGGTGCGGGTCTTCGTCCCGGCCGGACATCGGCCCGCCATCGTGGTGCCGCGGGGCTTCATCCTGTCCCGGTTCGGCCAGGATTACGTGCGCCTGCGCACCAAATCCGGCGCGGAGATCGACGTGCCGGTGCAGCGCGGCCTGCCATTGCCCACGAAAGCGATGCCCGACGGCGTGCAGATCCTCGCCGGGCTCCGCGCGGGTGAAACCCTGGTCCACCCATGAAACTCGGCCTTTCCGGACGGCTGACCCGCGCCTTCATCCGCTCGCCGCTCACGCCGTTGTTTCTGCTCGCGGCGCTGG
>JAJXVA010000253.1 GCA_021782435.1 Pseudomonadota bacterium | reverse complement strand
CGACTACGACGCCGGCGCGAAGCTGGTCGATGCCGGCGACAACACAGTGATGCTGCGCACGTTCAGCAAGGTGTTCGGCCTCGGCGGGATGCGCGTCGGCTGGGCGTACGCGCCGCCCGGCGTCGTCGATGCGCTGAACCGGGTTCGCGGGGTGTTCAACGTCAATATCGCGGCGCAGGCGGCGGCGGTGGCGGCGCTGTCCGAGCCGGGTTGGGTCGAGCGCAGCCGCGCGCACACGATCGAATGGCGGGGCAAGCTGGCGGCCCGGCTGGCGGGGCTGGGCATCAAGCCCTGGCCCAGCGAGGGCAACTTCCTGCTCGCCGATTTCGCAACCCCCGCGCGCGCCGAAGCGGCCAACGCGTGGCTGAAGTCGCGCGGCATCATCGTGCGCGCGATGGCGTCGTACGACCTGCCGCAATGCCTGCGCATCACCATCGGCACCGGCGAGGAATGCACGCTGGTCGCCGAGGCGCTGGCGGAATTCGTGGCGGCCCATGGCTGAGCCGGTCTTTCAGCGGCTGGCACTGATCGGCATCGGGCTGATCGGCAGTTCGGTCGCGCGCATCGCCCGGCAGCGCGGCGACCTCGCGGCGGAGGTGGTGGCCAACGCCCGCAGCCAGGCGACGCTGGACCGCGTGCGCGAACTCGGCATCGCCGACCGGACCGAGATCGACCCCGCGCGCGCGGTGGAAGGTGCGGATTGCGTCATGCTGTGCGCCCCGGTCGGCGCCTATGCCGCGCTCGCCGAGGTGATCGCGCCGCATCTGGCACCCGGCTGCGTGCTGACCGATGTCGGCAGCACCAAGCAATCCGTGATCCGCGATGTCGGCCCGCTCGTCCCGGCCGGTGCGCATTTTGTTCCGGGTCATCCCCTGGCCGGAACGGAACATTCCGGCCCGGACGCCGGTTTTCCCGAACTGTTCCAGGGCCGCTGGACGCTGCTGACCCCGCCGCCCGGCACCGACGCCGACGCGGTGGAGCGCGTGGCCGAGCTATGGCGGCGCTGCGGCTCGATGGTCGATGTGATGGAACCCGGCCACCACGACAGGGTTCTGGCCATCGTCAGCCATCTGCCGCACCTGATCGCCTTCACCATTTGCTCGACCGCCGACGACCTGGAGGGGGAGAGCCGCCAGCAGGTACTGCGTTTCGCCGCCTCCGGCTTTCGCGACTTCACCCGCATCGCGGGCAGCGATCCGGTGATGTGGCGCGACATCTTCCTCAACAACCGAGAGGCGCTGCTGGAGATGCTGGCGCGCTTCACCGAGGACGCGCAGGCGATGGCGCGCGCGGTCCGCTGGGGCGACGGGGCGTATATTGAGCAGAGCGTCGAGCGCGGACGGAAGATCCGGCGCAGCCTGATCGAGTTGAAGCAGGCGTAGCCGCCCTACTCCGCCGCCCTCGCCACCGGCCCCGCGAGGGCCTCGGCCACCCTGGCCTGGAACCAGGCCACGCCCTGCTCGTGCCTCGGGCTCAGCGGCCCCGACCGATACGCGCCGGAGGCCATGTTGCGCTGGGTGTGCTCGCAGATGGCGAAATCCTCGCGCACGATGGCGCAGTTGGTCTCAATGGTGCGCGCCCGCGCGGCCTGCGCCGCCTCGGACACATCGGCGAAATAGAAATGATAGATCTGCTCGGTCAGATCGACCGCAAGCGGCTCGATGCGGCTGGTGTTCATGCCGCCGGGGAACACCGAGAGGGTCCAGTTCGGCCACATCCACAGCCATTTGCCGCCGTAGATCGAGCCGCCCTTCTGCGGCGCCGTCATGCGCACGAGGTTTCGCCGGGCCACCGTCTCGAACCCCGCGAAGTCGATCACGGCGGCGAAGGTCGGATGGATGCCGGGGACGTGGTAGCCCTCGACGAAGTTGTCCGATATTCAGAGGCAGTCGCTACCAACCCAGAAAGTTCGCAGCTCGGACAGAAGCTCAACGGGCCATCTCCATGAGCCTGCGCCCTGCGCGCCATCTCGACGGACGTTTCGGAGTCGGGGTAGGGTGTTGCGTATGGTAAGAGATTTTCTCGGTTGGTCGAAGTGGTCACCTCACTTGGGGAACGCAATTACGATCGGCCTGGGGTTGCCGACTGTGACGGGCTTCATCGCTGGATGGTGGGCCTACTGGGCGCCCAATAGCGGTCTTGTAGCCGCTGAGGCGGCTTTGGCAGTCTTCGTAATGGCATTATGGGCTGCTATCGGCATGATATGGCTGCGGGACAGGGCCAAACAGCTATCTCCTAAATTCGTAGTTGCCGATTACGATTGCTCTTGGTCGGTTACCATAGAGCAGGCCTTTTTGACAAAAGATCCAACCAATTTGGATGCAAAATATCAATTAAAAATATTTATTGTAAATCAATCGGAAATTCCGATTCAATACTATATAGATGGAGCGGAGGTCCAGCTTAATAATTGCATTCCTCCGAACAAAGGAAATAGGTTTGTTCCAGGAATACTAGCTAGATGGGGAGGTAGAACAAGAGTTTACTTTCCTTCATTCGAAAATGGACAACTGCCGGAAAGTGGAAGACTCAGAGGTTCTGGCAAATTAATCTTGAAATACGGCCATCCTTCGGTCGGTTTTTCTCGCTTAACGACATATCAGTTTGATATAAGTTGTAATATTTCTCCGCCGTGGAACCCTACCGCCATTTTGAAAGGAGGGGCGTTTCCAGTCGAATTATCTATTCGTGGCATGGACGAAGTTCCTATCCCCATCCAAAATTCGCAGTTAAGTATAGTTGAATCTAATCCATAAATTATAAATTCTCCCGTCGCATCCCCTCCATCTCCAATGCCGCCAACGTCGCCACCAGAAAAATAGCCGCGGCGGCCCTCGGCTGGATTGCCCGCAGCGTGGGGCACGGCACCTGCCTGATGGACGAAGAAGCCGCGTCAGCGAGGGTCCAGATTGCGCAGCTGGAGGCTCCCTTCCGGCAAGGGCCACATTCTTCCGCGCCCGCTGCGTCGCGTG
>JAJXVA010000252.1 GCA_021782435.1 Pseudomonadota bacterium | reverse complement strand
TCCGATCTCCGGCCCTACCAGGTGGTGCTGTTCGACGAGGTCGAAAAAGCCCACGAGGACGTGTTCAACGTGCTGCTGCAGGTGCTCGATGACGGGCGCCTGACCGATGGCCAGGGGCGGACGGTCGATTTCAAGAACACCATCATCGTGCTGACCAGCAATCTGGGCAGCGAAATTCTTGCCGCACAGAAGGAAGGCGAGGATACCGCGATGGTCTACGGCGAGGTGATGCAGGTCGTGCGCGGCCGGTTCCGGCCGGAATTCCTCAACCGCCTCGACGAGGTGGTGCTGTTCCGCCGCCTGCAGCGGGCCGATATGGCGAGTATCGTGGATATCCAGCTCGGCCATCTGCGCAAGCTGCTGGCCGAGCGCAAGGTGGGGCTGGAACTCGACGGACGGGCGCTGGCATGGCTCGCCGCCGAGGGCTACGACCCGGTCTATGGCGCGCGGCCGTTGCGACGGGTGATCCAGCGCAGCCTCCAGAACGAACTGGCGGGTCGTTTGCTCGAGGGCACCATACGCGATGGCCAGACCGTGACCGTGAGCGCCGATGACGAACGCCTGGTGATCACGGGCGGCCCCGTCAGTGCCTGAGGCGCTGACCCAGGGCACGGTTCTGCCCGCACACACCCCCCTCAGCGCGGACGATCAGGCGGCGCTGAGTGAGGCGGTGGCCCGGCTGATGCGCAGTCGCGGCCTGGTGCTGCGCTTCGCCGATATGGTCGATGGCGCGATCGGTGATGTGGCGGCCGCGTCCTGGCGGCGTCTGCGCCTGCCCCAGGGCCTGGCGCGCCAGGTCCGGCAGGTGGCGTATGAGGCGCTGAGGGTCGGCTTCGATGTGGCGCTGGTCGGCCGCGGCCGGACAGAATTTCTCGGCACAGCCAATACCGCGCGGCTGATAGCGGCCACCAGCGGGGCGGCGGCGGGCTTTACCGGGTTTGCCGGATTTCTGCCCGATGCGACGGCAACGACTCTGCTGATCATGCGTAACATCGCGGCGATCGCCGAGGCCGAGGGCGAGGATCTCGACGAGATGGTGGCGCGCCAGGCCTGCCTGGAGGTGCTGGCCTTCGGCGCGCCAGGGTTCACCCCGGCCCCGACCGAGGACGGCGAGGCCGCCTACTGGAGCGCGCGGCTGCTGCTGCATGGCCGCCCGCTTTCGCTGCTGATGTCGGAAATTGCCGCGGGCTATGGCATACGATTGTCCCAGCGGCTGGTGGCGGCCATGGTGCCGGTGCTGGGGGCGGCGGCCGGCGCGCTGGTCAATGTGAGCTTTCTCGACCATTACCGTAATGTCGCGCGCGTGCATTTCACCATCCGGCGGCTGGAGCGCACCTACGGACCCGGTAAAATTCGCGCCGAGGCCCGCAATCTCGCAGACAGGGCGGCCAGAGCCTGACGCCCCCTGGGCGTCTCCCCCCCCGTATCCGACCACGCCTGAAATCGCCGATATCCCCCAGTTTTCCCGTCTCCCGCCCACGGGCGGTTAATCCTTCCGCAAGCCATGCCGGTGACACTGTCCCGGCGTAACCGCGGAAATGGACCATGATGCAAAATGCATCCCTGCCGACGGGCGGCGAGGATTTGCGGATGGCGGCGCTGGAGGATCCGGCGCTGCTGCGCCAGTTCGCCGCCGGTGTGGCAGGGCAGGGCTATCGGCGCGCGGCGTGCACCGCGCTCCGGCGCGCGGCCTGGCTCCAACCCCGGGACAGCGATATCCAAGTGCAGTTGGGCCAGGTTCTGCTGGCCGACCGGAATTTTTCCGAGGCGCGGGATGCGTTTCGCGCCGCGCTGGCTCTGGCACCGCAACATGCCGGCGCGTGGCGTGGCCTGGGCACGGCGTTGCTCGCCCTCGATGAGGTGGCGGCGGCCGAGGCGGCCTTCCGGCATGGCTTTGCCACGGGCGCCACGGAGCATCTGCCGCCGGCCGGCGCCGGGCCGCATATCGGCCTGCTGGTGCTCGTCTCGGTCCGGGACATCAACCTCGTGACGGCGCCGCTGCTGGACCCGGCGCGGTTTGCCGTGACCGCCCTCTACGTCGAATACGCCGATCGTGCTCTGGCCTTGCCGCCGCATCAACGGGTGCTGAATGCGATCGCCGATGCCGATTCGGGCGCGGCGGCGCTGGCACGGGCGGAGCAATGGCTGACGCGCACGTCGGCGCCGGTGATCAACCGACCGGAAGCCGTCCGCCGCTGCGGCCGGGCCGCCTTGGCCGAAACCTGCGGTGATGTGCCGGGCCTGGTGGTGCCCCGCACCCTGAAACTAAGCCTGGCGCAGGCGGGGCACGCGGCCCTGCCGTTTCCGTATATTCTGCGCGCGGCCGGCTGCCACGCCGGGCGCGCCTGTCACCTCATCCGCTCCGCGGCGGACCTGCGGGTCGCGCGCGGTGCCGCCTGGCGCGACGGCGCGTTCGCGATCGCGTTCCATGACACGAAATCGCCCGATGGGTATTACCGGAAATACCGCGTCATGCTGATCGATGGTGACCTCTACCCGGTTCATCTCGTCCACGGCCAGGATTGGAAAGTGCATGGATTTTCGGCACCCACCCCTGACGCGCGCCAGATGGCCGAGGAAGCTGCCTTCCTGACCGACATGCACGCGATCCTCGGCCCGGCACGGATCCAGGCCCTGAAGGCGCTCCCGGCGCGGTTCGGCCTCGATTATCTCGGGGTCGATTTCGCCTTGGGCCCCCGGAACACCCTGATCCTGTTCGAGGCAAATCCCGCGATGACGCTGCTGCCGCCACGCGCGTGCGATGCGCCGCCGGCACGATTGGCCGCAATAGGCGCCGCGCGCGAGGCCGCGCGGCGCCTGCTGGCGCGCCGCTCATGAGCCGCGATGTGGTTCCATCGCAGGATGCCGGCCTCGCGGCCCTGGCGCGGCTTGCCGCCGCGTCCGGTCAACCGGCGCTGCGCGCGACGTTGGCGGAGGCCCTGCTGCGGGCCGGCGCGACCGGCGCCGCCCTGGCCGA
>JAJXVA010000251.1 GCA_021782435.1 Pseudomonadota bacterium | reverse complement strand
CGGGTTCGGGCGGCGGCGGGCGCGGCGGATCGCGACCATGCCGGCGGCGTAGCTTGCGCCCCGCCCCGGCGCGTGCTTTCCCCGCCGGCAAATGAGGAGACGCGGCATGACCGACTACCCCGCCGATACCGTGCTGGACCTGATCGACCGCCATCCCGACACGGCGCGGGCGATCGGCGCGCCCGGACGCCCCTGGCTCACGCGGGCGGACCTGCGCGCGCTGGCCCGGCGCACCATGGCGGTCCTGAACGGATGCGGGATCGGCCGCAACGACCGGGTGGCGATCGTCGCCCCCAACGGACCGGAGATGGCATCGAGCTTCATCGCCATCGCCGCCGGCGCCACCACCGCCCCGCTCAACCCGGCCTACAAGCAGGACGAGTTCGATTTCTACCTCTCGGACCTGAACGCCCGCGCCCTGGTGATCCCGCGCGGGATGGACAGCCCCGCCCGAGCGGTGGCCGCGGCCCGAGGCATCCCGGTGATCGAGCTGCTCGCCGACGCCGAGGGTCCCGCAGGCGCCTTCACCCTGGCGCCACCGCCCGACCTCACCGGCACCCCCGCCGCGCCGGGCCCGGCCCAAGCGCAGGACGTGGCGCTGGTGCTGCACACCTCGGGCACCACCTCCCGGCCCAAGATCGTGCCGTTGCGGCAGATCAACATCACCGCCTCGGCCTTCCATATCGGCGAGACCCTGCGGCTCGGCGCCGATGACGTCTGCCTCAACATCATGCCCCTGTTCCACATCCACGGGCTGATCGCGGCCACGCTGTCCAGCCTCGGCGCCGGCGCCGCCGTTTCCTGCACCCCGGGCTTCAACGCCTTCCGCTTCTTCTCCTGGTTCACCGAGGTCCGGCCGAGCTGGTACACCGCCGTGCCGACCATGCACCAGGCGATCCTCGGCCTCGCGCCGCGCAACCAGGCGGCCATCGCCGCCGGGCGGCTGCGCTTCGTCCGCTCCTCCTCGGCCTCCCTGCCGCCGCAGGTGATGGAGGCGCTGGAAGCGACCTTCGGCGTGCCGGTGATCGAGGCCTACGGGATGACCGAGGCGGCGCACCAGATGGCCTCCAACCCGCTGCCGCCGGCGCCGCATTACGCGGGTTCGGTCGGCATCGCCGCCGGCCCCGAGATCGGCATCATGGACGAGGCCGGCACGCTGCTGCCTCCCGGCGGGCTGGGCGAGGTGGTGATCCGCGGCCGCAACGTCACCGCCGGCTACGAGAACAACCCGGCCGCCAACGCCAGCGCCTTCGCCAACGGCTGGTTCCGCACCGGCGATCAGGGGGTGCTGGACGAGGCCGGCTATCTGCGCCTGACCGGGCGGCTCAAGGAACTCATCAACCGCGGCGGGGAGAAGGTGAGCCCGATCGAGGTCGATACGATCCTGATGGATCATCCGGCGGTCGCGCAATGCCTGACCTTCGCCCTGCCGCACGCGATGCTGGGCGAGGAGGTCGCCGCCGCCATCGTGCTGGCCGAGGGCGCCAGCGCCACCGAGGCCGAGCTGCGGGAGTTCGCGGGCAAGCGGCTCGCGCAGTTCAAGGTGCCGCGCAAGGTGGTCTTCCTCGACGAGATCCCGAAAGGTGCGACCGGCAAGCTGCAACGGATCGGGCTGGCGGAAAAACTCGGCCTCTCGGCATGAAAGTCGCGATTTTCGGCGCCGGGGCGATCGGCGGGTTCCTCGGCGCGAAGCTGGCGGCGGCGGGCAATGCCGAGGTCACCTTCATCGCCCGCGGCCCGCATCTGGCGGCGATGCAGGCAAACGGGGTGCGCCTTCTCAGCGGCGACGAAACCATCACCGTCCGCCCGCGCTGCGTCGCCGACGCCACCGAGGCGGGACCGCAGGACGCGGTGATCGTCACCCTGAAAGCCCATTCCCTGCCCGGCGCGGCGCCCGCCATCGCCCGCCTGTTCGGCCCCGAGACCATGCTGGTGACCGGGGTCAACGGCGTGCCCTATTGGTATTTCCACGGCCTCGACGGGCCGTTCCGCGACCGGCGGGTGGAAGCGGTCGATCCCGGCGGGCGGTTATGGGACCTTCTGCCGCCCCGGCGGGTGATCGGCTGCGTGGTCTATCCGGCCGCCGAGGTGGTGGAGCCCGGCGTCATCGCCCATGGCTATGGCGACCGTTTCAGCCTGGGCGAGCCGGACGGATCGCGCTCCCCGCGGATCGAGGCGCTGGCGAAGCTGCTGATCGGCGCCGGGCTGAAAGCACCGATCCGCCCGCGCATCCGCGACGAGATCTGGGTGAAGCTCTGGGGCAACCTGGCCTTCAACCCGGTCTCGGCGCTGACGCTCGCCACCCTCGACCGCATCACCGGCGATCCCGCCCTGCGCGGGCTCTGCCGGGGGATGATGCTGGAGGCCAAGGCGGTGGCCGAGGCACTCGGCACCCGCTTCGCCATCGACGTGGACAAGCGCATCGCCGGTGCCGCCGAGGTGGGGGAGCACCGCACCTCGATGTTGCAGGACCTCGAACGCGGCCGGCCGATGGAGATCGACGCGCTCTTGGGCGCGGTGGTGGAGCTCGGCGCCATGACCGGGCACGCCATGCCGCTCTGCGAGGCGGTGCTGGGGCTGGTGCGGGAGCGGGCGCGCCAGGCCGGATGCTATCCGGCGTGAACGAACGGCCGGCGCTCGCCGATCTCGGCCCCGGCGTCATGGCGGCGGTCTCGTTCGGTATCTCCGATGTGCTGGGCAAGATCGTCTTCGGCGACGGGGCGGCGCCGCTCACCGTCAGCGCGGTGCGCGGGCTCCTGGGGGTGGCGATGCTGGCCGGCTGGCTGCGCGTGGGGCTGCCGCCGCGCGCGCATGACCGGCGCCAGCTGATGGTTTCGATCGGTCTCGGTGTGCTCTACGCCGCCAACATCTATGGCGTGCTGAAAGCGATCCAGCTGGTGCCGGTGCCGATCGCGATCCTCAGCTATTTCGTCTATCCGCTGCTGACCGGGATCGCCGGCGCCGCGATCGGGCTCGAGCG
>JAJXVA010000250.1 GCA_021782435.1 Pseudomonadota bacterium | reverse complement strand
TCACGCTGCATCAGGCGATCGACGTGAACGTGCCGATCGGCTGCGGCGACGCGCCGGTGTTTCCGGGCGACGTGATGGTGGGCGACGCCGACGGGGTGATCGTGGTGCCGGCGCATCTGGCCGACGCGCTCGCGGCGGAGGCGGTGGAAATGACCGCCTACGAGGATTTCGTCACCGAGCTCGTGCGCGCGGGCGCCTCAATCGCCGGTCTCTACCCCGGGACCGATCCGGCCAACCTCGCCGCCTTCGCGGACTGGCGGGCGAAGCACGGGCGATAAGAAGCGATCGTCGCCGAGCGCGCCGCACGAACCCCGGGCTGGCCGGAACCGCCTCGGGGGATCACCGACTCCCGACCGCCCGCCGCTGCCCGACCGCCAGGAACAGGAAGACCAGCGCGTAGATCAGGACGTTGCCCAGCACGTCCCCGCGGATCCCGGTGCCCCCCGGTCCGTACGGGCCGCCGAACCCCTCGGCGGTGGTCCAGACCGCGAGCGAGTAGAGGAACCCGAGCGGGATCGCGAGCGAGATGAGCACCCCCGACAGCAGGCTGAAGGCCAGCGCGGTTTCCGCCACCGCGACCGTGACCGCGACCGGCGTCGGCCCGATCGCCCGCACCGCGGCGATGATCCAGCCGATATAGGTGGCGACCCAGCCCGGCTGGCCTTGGACGGCCGCTGTCAGCTGTGAGAGAAAATGGCCGAGGAAATAGGGAGACCATTTCAGAACGGCATCGAACACCCAGAGCAGCGCGAACAGCAGCGCGCCGCCGCGCCAGGCCCAGCCGCGTGGGCGGGTTTGCGCCGATCCGGCACGCGCGATCACCGGGGCCACCGCCAGCACGAAGAGGAAGGCGATCGCATAGGCGGGAAACACGCCGGGATCGGTCTGTCCCTTCGTGTAGGGGAAGCCGAGCGCGCAGAGCGTCACCCAGCAGAACAGGCTGTAGCCGAGGCCGACCCAGCCGGCGACGTCGAGGCCGCGACGGAAGATCATCGCCAGCCCCAGCAGCAGCGCGATCGCCACCATGGCGATCGCCGTGGGTTGTGGACCGATCGCTGCGACCACGTGGACGAACCTGAGCGACCAGGGACGCAGCCAGCCCGGCGCGTGCCTGGCCGAGCCGTTCAGCACGCCGAGCAGCGGCGCGGGATGCGCGGGGCCGGCGTGCAAGACCCAGGCCGAAAACTGAAACCACGCATTGGCCAGCCAGATCGCGCCGAGCATCCCGACGAGCAGGCGATAGGCCGTCACCACGCGCGGGGACGTCGCGGGTACCGCGCCGCCGCCGTAGGGCGGGGTCACCGATGACGTATTCGCAATGTCTTCGTACGATGACGAACGCGATGCACCGAGCGGCGGATTCGCGGCAGGCCGATGGTCGCCGGGTAACAGAACAGTCATGCACGAACTCCATCTTCATTGACCGTAAGCCGAGGCAGCAGTTTTGGAGGTCGCATATCATGTGCAGGAATTCGGGAAACCATGCCCCGCAACAACACATGCGCGTGAACCACCATCCGCTCGGCTATCATGCGCGCGGCATCGTTTCAAGCGCGGGAATAACGCAGCGTGACGGTCGGATTCCAGCGTAACGACGCAACGGATCCGGAGTCCGGCGGGTTCATCCGCGCCAGCGGGCGCGTCTCAACGTCCAGCCAGCACCTCGGGGTTCACCACATTGATCGGCGCCCCCGCGCCATAGGCCACGATCTGGTCGAAGATGTCGGAGAACTGATGCTCGTACTCCTCGCGCGTCACATAGCCGATATGCGGCGTGCAGAGGCAGTTCGGCAGCGCGAAGAGCGGATGGTCCACCGCCGGCTCCTGCTCATAGACATCCACCGCCGCCAGCCCCGGCCGCCCGGCGCGCAACGCCGCCTCCAGCGCCCCCGCCTCGATCAACCCCGCACGGCTGGTGTTGACCAGCATCGCCTCGGGCCGCATCCGCGCGAGCCACCCCGCCGTCACGATCCCGCGCGTCGCCGGCACCAGGCGCATATGCAAGGTCACCACATCGGCGCGGGCGTAGAGGTCCTCGGCGCTGTCGGCCACCGCATGGCCCTCGGCCAGCGCGCGGCCACGCGATGCCTCGCGCGCCCAGACCAGCGTCTCCAGCCCGAAGGCGCGGCCCACCTTCGCCACCTCGGTCGCGATCCGCCCATAGCCGTGCAGGCCCAGGATCTTCCCGCGCAGCGAGGTGCCCATGCCCCATTGCCAGCGCCCCGCCTTGGCCGAGGCAACCTGCTCCGGCAGCCGCCGCGAAGCGGCCAGGATCAGCGCCCAGGTCAGCTCCACCGTGGCGTGCGAGGGCGTGCCGGCATGCATGTCGGACGAAACGATGACGCCGGCGCGCGTGCAGGCCGCCACGTCGATATGCGGATAGACGCTGCGCTGGCTGATGAGGCGCAGCTTCGGCAGGCGTTCGATGAGTGCCGCCTCGATGCGCGTGCGCTCGCGGATCAGCACCAGCGCCTCGGTGTCGCGCAGCCGCTCGGCCAGGATGTCGGTGTCCTGGACATGATCGTTCCAGATGGTGACGTCGTGGCCGTCCAGCTTGCGCAAGCAGGGCAGGGCGCGCACGGCGTCGAAGACGTCGTCGAGGATGGCGATCTTCACGTGGTTCCCTCCAACAGAGGCTAGACCGCGCCCGCTTCGCGCAACCGCGCCGCTTCTTCGGGCGTGACACCGCACAAGCGTTCCAGCAGCGCATCGGTATGCTCGCCCAGCAGCGGCGGGCGGGTGACGCTGACCGGGCTTTCGGACAGCTTCATCGGGCAGCCGACGGTCTGATAGACGCCGCGGCCGGGATAGTCGATATCGACGATCATTTCGCGCGCGCGCAGATGCGGGTCGGCCAGCACCTCGCCGGTATCCAGCGTCGCCCCCGCCGGCACCCCGGCCTCGCCCAGGATGCGCAGCGCCTCGTGCTTGCCGCGCCCGCGCGTCCAGTCGGCGACGATCGCATCCAGCGCGGCGCGGTTCTCCCAGCGTG
>JAJXVA010000047.1 GCA_021782435.1 Pseudomonadota bacterium | reverse complement strand
CCCCAAGGTGCGGGACTGGACCCGGACGGAGATGGTCGAGCGTTGGCGCGAACGCTGGGCCGAGATGGCCAACGAGCGGCTGGCCGAACTCGACATCGACGCGCGCATCGACCATCGGAGCTTCGAGGTGCAGGGCGTCGCGCTGGAGCCGCAAAGCCAGATCGGCGCGTCCGCACACCGCATCGAGGGTCAGGGGCTTGAGGCCGACCGCGCGGACATGCATCGCGAGATTGCGCGTAACAACGGCGCGCGCATCATCGCCAGTCCCGCGCTGGCGCTCAACGCGATCACACATCAACAATCCACCTTCACGCGCCGCGACATGGCGATGTTCGCCCACCGCCACAGCGACGGGATCGAACAATTCAACGCGGTGATGGGCGCGATGCGCGACGCGCCCGAACTGGTCCAACTGGGCACCGACGGACGCGGCGAGGATCGCTTCACCACCCGCGACATGATCGAGACCGAACAGCGCCTGCACCGCGCCGCCGAACGCATCGCGGAACGTGAACGCCACGAGGTGGATGATGCGGACAGACAAGCGGCGCTCGCGCGCGCGGAAGCCCGCGGTCTTGTCCTTTCCGGCGAGCAGGCCAAGGCGCTGGCACATGTCGCGGACGGGCGCGATCTCGGGATCGTCGTCGGCTATGCCGGAACGGGAAAGAGCGCGATGCTGGGCGTGGCGCGCGAAGCCTGGGAAGCGGCGGGTTACGAGGTCCGGGGCGCCGCGCTTTCCGGCATCGCCGCCGAGAATCTCGAAAGCGGATCTGGCATCGCGTCGCGCACCATCGCCAGCCTGGAACACGGTTGGAACCAGGGCCGTGACGCTCTCACCGCGCGGGATGTTCTGGTGATCGACGAGGCGGGCATGGTCGGCACGCGCCAGTTGGAGCGCGTGCTGTCCCAGGCCGCCGAGGCTGGCGCGAAGGTGGTGCTGGTCGGCGATCCGCAGCAGTTGCAATCCATCGAGGCGGGCGCGGCGTTCCGCTCGATCTTTGAGCGCCATGGCGGGGCGGAGATCGGCGAGGTGCGCCGGCAGCGGGAGGATTGGCAGCGCGACGCCACGCGTGATCTGGCGAGCGGCCGCACCGCTGATGCGATCGATGCCTATGACGCGCATGGCATGGTGCATGAGGCCGCAACACGCGCCGAGGCTCGGGAGAATCTGATCGACCGCTGGAACCGCGACCGGCAGGAGTCGCCCGACCGCAGCCGCGTCATCCTGACCCACACCAACGACGAGGTGCGGGAACTCAACGAGGCGGCGCGCGAGCGGATGCGCGCCGCCGGCGATCTGGGCGATGATGTGCGCCTGGTCGTCGAACGCGGCGAGCGCAGCTTCGCCACCGGCGACCGCATCATGTTCCTGCGGAACGAGCGCGGCCTTGGCGTCAAGAACGGTACGCTCGGGACCATCGAGCAGGTCGGCGCAAAATCCATGTCCGTGCGCATCGACGACGGGCGCAGCGTCTCGTTCGACCTGAAGGATTACGACCGCATCGACCACGGCTATGCCGCGACCATCCACAAGGCGCAGGGCATGACCGTGGACCGCACGCATGTCCTGGCGACGCCGGGCATGGATGCCCATGGCAGCTACGTCGCCCTGTCGCGCCATCGCGACGGCATGGACCTGCATTACGGTCAGGACGATTTCGTCAGCCAGGACCGGCTTATCCGCACCCTGTCGCGCGACCGGGCCAAGGACATGGCGTCGGACTATGAGCGGCCCGATCCCGCGCGGGCGTATGCCGAGCAGCGCGGCATCGCCTTCCGCGCGCGTGTTGCCGAGATCGTGCGGAAGATCGTGCCAGAGAAGGTGCGCGACATGTTCGACGGCCTGCGCGTGCCCGCCGATGGCGGACAGGGGGCAGAACGGGCAGCGCCGGAAAGGAAGGTAGCAGAAGACCCAGAAACGGCGCCGCGCCGCGCCCGCACCAAGGCGCTCATCCGCCATGCCCGCGCCGTGGATGCGATCTTCGAGATGAAGGAGCGGGGCGGCAAGGCCAGCCCGGAGCAGGTGGCGGAATTGCAGGAGGCCCGCAAGGCCTTCGAGGAGGTGCGGCCCTATGGCTCGCACGATGCCGAAGCTGCCTACAAGAAGAACCCGGAACTCGCCCAGGAAGCGGCGACCAGCCGGGTCAGCCGCACCGTGCGCGCCCTCCAGCTCGAAACCGAACTGCGCACCGATCCGCAGCGCCGCGCCGACCGCTTCGTGGAACGCTGGCGGAGCCTCGACCGCGCCAGCCAGCGCCAATATCAGGCGGGCGACATGTCCGGCTACAAGTCCACACGGTCGGCGATGGGCAACATGGCGAAGAGCCTCGAACGCGATCCGCAGCTTGAATCGATCCTCGAAGGCCGCAAGCGAGACCTTGGCATCGGGATCGACTCGGGTCGCCGGCTCGGGCTGGAACTCGCGTTCAGCCACGGCATCGACCTCGGCAGAGGACGGGGCATCGGACTGTAGAACTATCCTATTTTCCGCCGTCTCTACGCCACACTACTACGGTGCCTAAATATCTATTGCACAACAACAAGTCGTTGCTCTGTCTGGTCTCTGCAATCGTCAGGAAGAGCCAGCAGGAGGCAGCACAGCCGTGTCCGCACCAGACCGTATCATCCGCCTCAACACCGTTCTTTCCCGTACCGGCCTGTCCCGATCCACCATCTATCGCAAGATCGCTGAGGGCACGTTCCCCGCCCAGCTCAGGATCAGCGTCAACGGCGCCGGCTGGAGGGAGTCGGACATCAATCGCTGGGTTGCCAACCCTGTGGCCTGGCGGCCGGAAGAACAGGTCTATGACGGTCGGTGAGGCCGCTGTGCCGTTCAGCGCGCAAGCGGCCCATCCGTCACGGCGTTTGCTTCAACTGATCCAGGCAGTCTGCCCAGGCCTGCATCAACTCGATCCGTTCCGGCCAGTAGCTCGCCCGGTTGTAGGCGCGCCGGATTTCGTTCTGGTCCTGATGCCCGAGCGCGGCCTCGATCACGTCCGGCCGGAAACCCCGTTCGTTCAGGATCGAACTCGCCGCCGCCCGGAAGCCGTGCGCGGTCATCTCATCCTGGGTGAAGCCCATCCGCCGCAGCGCGGCGTTCATCGCGTTCTCCGACAGCGGCCGGGCGTTGGAGCGAATAGACGGGAACACGAGCGTGCTCCTGCGGCTGACCTCTTTCACCTCGCCCAGTACAGCGAGTGCCTGTCGAGATAGCGGCACCTCATGCGGCCGGCGAACCTTAGTGCGGGCGCCGTTGATGCGCCAGACTGCCTCCTCCACGTGGATCTCCGCCCATGTGGCGCCGCGGACCTCGCCGGGGCGGGCGAATGTCAGCGCCGCGAACTGAAGAGCGCACCGCAGCGTCGGCCAGCCGTCATAGACGTCTACTGCCACCAGCAGCGCACCGAGATGCTTCTCGTCGGTGATCGCGGCTCGGCGCCGCACCTTGGGTGCCTTCAAGGCACCGCGTAGCAGAAGGGTCGGATCGTCTTTGGCCCGCAGCGTGGAGACAGCGAGCCGGAAGACGGTGCCGATAACGCTACGCAGCCGTCGCGCCGTCTCCCGGCGCCCGCTGCGTTCGATCCGTTGCAGCAGGGCGAGGATTTCCGCCGGGGTGATGTCCGCGATTGGACGGGCGCTGAGGTCCGGGCCGGCAAGATCTACAAGCAGCCATCGGTTCTTCGTGACGGTGGACGCGGCGGCGCCCTCATCCTCGATGCGTTGCAGATATTCGTCGGCGATGCCTCCGAAGGTATTCGTCGCCGAGATGACGGCGGTCAGCTTCGCCACCTTCTTGTTGGCCCCGGGGTCTACTCCCGAGGCCAACAGCTTCTTGGCCTCGTCGCGCAGCCGGCGCGCGTCGGCGAGAGACACGGACGGATAGGCGCCGTGGGAGAGCTTCTTCTGCTTACCGCTGAACCGGTACGCCTGGTTCCACAGCCGCGTGCCGCTTGGTTTTACAAGGAGATAGAGGCCGCCGCCGTCGGAGAGCTTGTATTCCGCCTGCCGACCCTTGGCGCTGCGGCACGCTGTATCTGACAAGGCCATCGATGCCTCCCGCTGTTGGCCTCGGGCGAGCAGATACCAAGGCGAGGCCAACATCAAGGCCAACAAATCCATGGGATGGGGCGCTATGCGACGGCGCGGACTGAGACGGGGGAGGGCCTCAAAGCCAAGGATTCTGCATTGATTTCAATGCTATACGGGATGGCCTGAGACGTTTTGAGATGCGGAGAGAGAGGGGTGATGGTGCCCAGGGGCGGAATCGAACCACCGACACTGCGATTTTCAGTCGCATGCTCTACCAACTGAGCTACCTGGGCGCCGTCGGGGTCGCTGCCATAGCGCAGCTTGGCGGGCCGATCAACCGGCATCGCCGCCTGGGTTAGAGTCGTCATCGGTGGCCGGTTCGCCCGGCAGCACGTAGGCGCCGGTCAGCCAGCAGCCCAAATCCGCTTCCGCACAGCGCCGCGAGCAGAAAGGTCGCGTCGCGGCCTGGCCGGGGCGTCGGCAAATCGGGCAGGGTCCGAGACGTATCTGACGGGTCATGTGGCTGTTCGTACCTCCCACGCCGTGGCCGCCAACCCAGCGTCCATGACCACGCGGATGTCACCGGCCAGGGCGGCGTACAAACCCGCCGCCCGGTCGAGCGCGGCCATCAGATCCGTGCCCAGGCCTAGTATGGCCGGCTGGCCCGGCAGGCAGGCGGCACGGGCTTCCCGGATGGCGGCGGCAAGCCGGGCCGGCGGGCTGGCCAGCACCTCGTGCAGCGGCGCATGCCCGCGCCGGCGGACAATTTCGGCAAAACCCAGCCCGGTGAACCCCACCAGCCGCGCCGCCATCCGGTCTTCGGCGAGGGCCGTGCGCAACCCCGCCGCCAGCTTCGGTCGCTGGCGCGCCGTCATGCCGGCAAAATCCACCAAGATCGCACCGCCCAAATTGCGCAGCCTTATCTGGCGGGCGAGTTCCGGCAGCAACGCCGTATTAAAGCGCGCCTGCGCCGAGGTCTTGCCGCCCGCCTCTGCCGCGCGCCCCATATCGACATCGATCGCGGTCAGAGCCGGGGTCGGGCTGACATGCAATGCGCCACCCCCAGGTAGGTGCCACACGGGCGCCTCCAGCCGCGCCAGCAAATCCAGCAGGCTCGGCTCCATTGCCTGACGCACGAGGCGCACCCGCCCAGTCAGAAGCGCCTGCCAGCCCGCGACGAGACCCGGCGCGTCGGTGACGATCTCGGCTTGCGGCCAGGCCGCCGCCAAATCCACCACCGGGTCGGGTCCAGGCGTCAGCCGCCGTGCCGTGCCTTGTGCGCCAGCCCAGCACGCCGCCTCGGCCTGGGCCAGCCGCGCGGTCAGCCGTACCCCCTTGCCACTTGCGCCGCCCTGCTCCTGGCCCTGGGCCGCGCGAGTCACCCGCACCACCACGCCCATGCCCAGGCCCGGGGCAGGTGCGTCGCACGCACTATCGGGCAAAAACCCCATCGAGTCGGGTAGCGCCACAAATCGTCCACCCATGTCGGGCCGGATATCGGCCACGTGGCCCAGATAAATATCCCCCACCCGGTCGGGAAAATCGGGGTGCCATACCCTGTATTCGGTGAGTTTCGGGGCCAGCACCGCAGTCCGCACCTCGCCCGGACTCGCGCTCACCACGATCCGTGCCGGCGGCGGGGTCAGGGAATGTTCCATCCCGCGCCACGCAGCAATTGTGCCGTTTCGAACAAGGGCAGTCCCACCACCCCGCTATGACTGCCGCTCAGCGCCCGCACCCAGGTCGCCGCCAGGCCCTGCACCGCGTAGCCGCCAGCCTTGCCCCGCCATTCTCCGCTGGCCAGATAGGCCGTCAGCGCGGCCGCGTTCAGGCGGCAGAAATTCACCCGTGTTTCACTGAGCCGGGCTGCCACGCGACCGTCGGGATGGCGCAGCACTACCGCGCTGAAAACGCGGTGCCCCCGCCCGGAGAGTAGCCGCAACCCGGCCAAGGCCGCTTCGTCATCCGCCGGCTTGCCCAGCACCCGCCGCCCCACCGCCACCACCGTATCTGCTGCCAGCACGAACGCCCCTGGCGCATCCACCGCCTGCGCCTTCGCCCGGGCCAGCCGCGCGGCCATTTGCCGCGGCGTCTCGTCAGCCAGCGCGGCCTCCACGATGCCGGATGACACCACGAGGTCGGGCTCGACCCCAACCTGCCGGAGCAGCGCAAGGCGCCTGGGGCTGTCGGATGCCAGCACCAGCCTACGCAACGCGGGCACCGCCCGCCGCCGCGCCGATTACTTGAACCGGAACGTGATCCGGCCCTTGGTCAGGTCGTAGGGTGTCATCTCCACATTCACCCTGTCGCCCGCCAGAACGCGGATCCGGTTCTTGCGCATCTTGCCACTGGTATGCGCCAAAATGCTGTGATCGTTATCCAGCTTCACGCGGAACATGGCGTTGGGCAAAAGCTCCACCACCGTCCCGCTGAACTCGATCATATCTTCCTTCGACATCAACCCTCATTGGCCTGCAGGCGCAGCGAGATGCTGCGCGCATGAGCATATAGACCTTCCGCCTCGGCCAGCGCCACCGCTGCCGGTCCTACCTCCCGCAGGGCAGCCGGTCCGGCCTTGATCCAGGTTGTCCGCTTCAGGAAATCGAATACCGAAAGCCCTGAGGCAAACCGTGCCGTGCGCCCGGTCGGCAGCACATGGTTCGGCCCGGCCACGTAATCGCCCAGCGCTTCGGGGCAATGCCGGCCCAGAAACGCTGCGCCCGCGTGTCGCACCTTGCGGAACAGCGCCTCGGGAGATTCCACCATGATTTGAAGATGTTCCGGCGCCAGTTGGTTCACCAGGGCCACCGCCTCGTCCCAATCCCGCACGACGATGATGGCACCGTTCCGTTGCCAGCTCGCCGCGGCGATCGCATTGCGTGGCAGTCCGGGTAGCGCCACGGCCACCGCCGCCGCCACCGCATCGGCCAGCACCTGGCTGTCGGTGATCAGTATCGCCTGAGCCGCCTCGTCATGCTCGGCCTGCGCCAGCAGATCCATCGCCACCTGGTCGGGCTGGCAGGCGGCATCCGCCAACACCACAACCTCGGACGGGCCGGCCACCGAGTCGATACCGACATGGCCGAACACCTGGCGCTTTGCCTCGGCCACATAAGCGTTGCCCGGTCCGACGATACGGTCCACCGGCGCAATCGTCGCGGTGCCAAAGGCCATGGCCGCCACTGCCTGCGCCCCACCGACCCGATAAATTTCGGTCACGCCCGCGCGCCGCGCCGCCGCCAACACCAGCGGGTTCAGCACCCCGTCGGGGGATGGCACACACATGGCCAGCCGCGCCACCCCGGCCACCACAGCCGGCATGGCGTTCATCAGCACCGAGGAGGGATAGGCGGCCTTGCCCCCCGGCACGTACAGGCCGACGGCATCCAGCGGCGTCCAGCGCAGACCGAGGCTCAGTCCCACCGCGTCGGTCAACCCGAGGTCGTTCGGCAGTTGCGCTTCATGAAACGCATTGATCCGCTCGGCTGCCATATCCAGCGCCGCCAGCAATTCCGCCGGGCAGCGCGCCACGGCATCGTCTATCTCGGCCTCAGTCACACGCAGCTGTGCGGGAGTTGCCGCCGCACCGTCGTATTGCGCGGTCAGCCGGCAAAGCGCCGCATCCCCCTCGGCGCGCACGGCGGCCAGAATTTCGGCCACGCGCGACCCCACCTGCGCCGTCGTTTCCCGCGCTTCGGTCAACAGCGCGGCGAACGCCGTCGCAAACCCCAGGTCCCTGGTCGCATACCGCCGCATCAGACCACCATTGCCGCCCGAAACCGGTCGATCCAGGCCCCGATCCGCTCCGGCATGGTCTTGAGCGCCGACCGGTTCACGATCAGCCGACTGGTGACCGGCGCGATCACTTCCGTCTCGATCAGGTTATTCGCCACCAGGGTGCTGCCGGTCTGCACGAGGTCTACGATCACCCGCGCCAGGCCGAGCGACGGCGCGAGTTCCATCGCCCCGTTCAGATGAACGATTTCCGCCTGCACCCCGCGCGCCGCGTAGTGCCGACGCGCGATATTGGGATATTTCGTCGCCACCCTCACCCGCGACCAGTTGGCGCCATTCTCGCGCCTCGCATTCGCCGCCTGCGCCACTGAGACCCGGCAGGCGCCGATCCCGAGATCGAGCGGCGCGTAGATTTCTGGATAGTCGAATTCCATCAGCACATCGGCGCCGCAAATGCCCAGGGCCGCCCCGCCAAACGCCACGAACGTCGCGACATCGAAGGGCCGCACCCGCACCACGTCGAGCATCGGGTCATCGGTCGGAAATCGCAGGCGGCGGCTATCCTCGTCGGTGTAGTCCACCGCCGGGTGTACGCCCGCGCGGGCCAGCAAATCCCCGCATTGGCCCAGGATACGCCCTTTCGGCAGCGCCAGGATCAGCGGGGCCTCGGTCTCCAGGGCGGCCACGGGTGCGGAAAAGCTCGCGGTCATGTTGGGGTTGCGTACACGCAACCGCGCCCCTGGCAAAGCGCATAGCCCGGGGTTCTGCCCGCCGCCTGTCTCAACCCTCGCACGGGCTGCCTATGGCGCGCGCCACCGCCCTTGCCCATTTCCGCCGCATGGTCTCACCGATCGCCTCATGGCTTAGTGTCCGTGCCCAAGGCCTATATTGCGAACCGGCCGACCTGTTTATCGACCCCGTGCGACCCGTGCCCCGCGCCGCCATCACCCACGCCCATGCCGACCACGCCCGCCCCGGTCACCAAGCCGTACTGGCCACGGCCGAAACCCTCGCGATCATGCGCGTTCGCCTTGGCGCCAGCGCTGGCGCCGGCCAGCAGGCACTCGCCTATGCCACACCGCTCAGCCTCGGCCCAGTCACTCTTACCTTGTTCCCTGCCGGCCACGTACTCGGCTCGGCGCAAATTCTGCTACAATACCAGGGCAGCCGCGCGCTGGTCAGCGGTGATTATAAGCGACAGCCTGACCCGACCTGCGCGTCGTTCCAGCCCGTCCCGGCCGATGTGTTCATCACCGAGGCCACTTTCGGCCTGCCCGTGTTCCGCCACCCGCCGGCCGAGGCGGAAATCGTCCGCCTGCTGGCCAGCCTCGCCCTGTTCCCTGGCCGCGCCCATCTCATCGGCTGCTACAGCCTCGGCAAGTGCCAGCGGCTCATCGCGCTGTTGCGCGAAGCCGGATATGACGCGCCGATATATCTGCACGGCGCGCATGCGTCGCTGTGCGCACTCTATGAATCGCTCGGTGTAGGGCTGGGTGACCTCCGACCAGCCACTGGCGCCAAAATCCCGCCCGGGGCGATCGTTCTCGCACCGCCCTCGGCGCTCGCGGATCGCTGGTCCCGCCGGCTGCCGGACCCCCTGCCCTGCCTTGCCTCGGGTTGGATGCGCGTGCGCGCCCGCGCCCGCCAATCCGGCGCCGAACTCCCGCTCATCATCTCCGACCACGCCGATTGGGACGCACTGCTCGCCACCATCGCCGAGATCGACGCCCCGGAAGTCTGGGTGACCCATGGGCGCGAGGACGCGTTGATCCACGCGATCACCACCAGCGGCCGCGCCGCCCGCGCGCTGCGGCTGATCGGATATGAGGATGATGCCGAGGACACCGCACCCGAACTCCCCGCCCCATGAAGCTTTTCGCCGATTTGTTGGAGCGCCTCGCCTTCACTCCGTCCCGCCTGGGCAAGCTCGCCTTGCTCCGCGCCTATTTCACCAGGGCCCCCGACCCCGACCGCGGCTATGCGTTGGCCGCGATCGCCGGCACGCTGCGCCTGCCCGCTATCCGCCCCAACATGGTCCGCGCGCTTGCGGCCACCCGCACCGACCCTACCCTGTTCGCCTGGTCCTACGAGTTCGTAGGCGACCTTGCAGAAACCGTTGCCCTGCTCTGGCCCGGTACCGGCAGCGGCACCCTACCCGGCCTTTCGAAACTGATCGAAACCCTGGCCGGCGCGGAAAAATCCGCCCTGCCCGCCCAACTCGCCACCTGGCTCGACGCCGCCACCATCCCCGAACGCTACGCCCTGCTCAAACTCATCACCAGCGGCTTGCGCGTGGGGGTTTCCGCGCGTCTCGCCAAAACCGCGCTGGCCGAACTTGCCACCCCCAAGATTGATCCCGACGAGATCGAGGAGATCTGGCACGCCCTGGCGCCGCCTTACCTTTCCCTGTTCGCCTGGCTCGAAGGCCGCGCGCCGCGGCCAGATCCCGGCGCCGCCCCCATTTTCCGCCCGCCCATGCTCGCTCATCCCCTGACCGCGCCCGACCGCACGACGCTTGATCTCGCCGATCACCAGATCGAATGGAAATGGGATGGTATTCGCGTGCAACTCGTCGCAACCCCCATCGAACGCCGTCTTTATTCCCGGGGTTCCGAGGATATTTCGACTACCTTTCCCGAGATCCTCCTGGCGATGAATTTCCACGGTGTGCTCGATGGAGAATTGCTTGTCATTCGTAATGGCGACATCGCGCCCTTCGGGGACCTGCAACAGCGCCTCAACCGCCGCACAATCTCCGCCCGCCACATGACGGAATTCCCTACCGGCATCTACCTCTACGATATCTTGTTTGATGGTAGAACCGATCTTCGCGCCCTGCCACTCGCGACCCGCCGCCAGCACCTCGAAGCCTTTCTTTCCCGCCACCCCGATCCGCGCCTGCACCTCTCACCACTGATCGAACTCACCGACTGGCCGGCCCTCGATGCGCTCTGGGCCAGCTCCCGCGCCAGCAACCGGGAAGGGTTGATGCTCAAACAAAAATCCAGTCCCTACCTTGCGGGGCGACCCAAGGGAAATTGGTGGAAATGGAAACGCGACCCGCTGACGATAGACGCCGTGCTGATGTATGCCGAACGCGGCCACGGCAAACGTGGCGGCACCTACAGCGACTATACGTTCGGCGTCTGGAGCGAGGACGGCCGGCTCGTCCCCGTCGGTAAAGCCTATTCCGGCTATACCGATAAGGAATTGGTGATACTCGATCGCTTCATCCGCACGCACACGTTACAAACCTTCGGACCGGTGCGGGAAGTGGAAAAAACCCTAGTGCTCGAAATCGCCTTCGACGCCGCCCAATCCTCGACCCGCCATAAATCCGGCATCGCCCTCCGCTTCCCGCGCATCAACCGCCTGCGGCCGGATAAACCCGCCAGCGAAGCCGACCGGCTGACCACGCTTCAGGCGCTGATCACGGCCGAGAAGAACAGGTAGGCAAGAACGTTCCTTTTGTGAACAAAAAGAACCAAAAAACTTTGAAATGCAAACCGGCGGGCCGGCACGGCGCCATCTTGCAACCGCGGCGCACGCGGCTTAATATCGTAAAACGATATATTGCCACCCACGAAAGGCACTGCCGTGTCCCGCGACGAAATCCCCGCCGAGCCACACAAGGCCCAGTTCGCCTCAGCCCCCACCCAGGCGCGCAAGGCCGCCACCATCGAGGAATCGCTCGCAGCCGCGGTCGAACTCAAACCCCATGTCGGCCAGGTGCACAAACTCGGTCGCGAACGCCGCGCAGCCCTCGCCAAATCCGGCAAAAACGCCCTGCCGCCGGAGCAGTGGTAGCCCCCATCGCAGCGCCGATCGATCTCGGATTTTAGGCCAGGGGTTTTGCCCCTGGACCCGCTGGGGCCGAAAGACCTCAGGCCCCTTGACTCGAGGTAACAGGTTGAGGGCCTCCCGGACCTGGCGGGGGTGTGGGAGCAAAGCCCCCTGCCACAGTCAGAGCACTGACGAAGCAAATCACGATCTTGACCGGTCGAAACGGAACGCTACGGTGCTGCCTGCAGCCATATCTCAACTGCCCTGAATAGGCCTCCATTCTTTGCCCCTATCGCTCACCGAAATCCGTGCCCGGGCCATACGCTTCGCAACAGAATACCGTGACGCGGCGAGCGAGCGGGCCGACGCCCAAGGCTTCTGGAAGGATTTCTTCGCCGTGTTCGGCGTCAGCGCGCGCAGGGTCGGCGCGTTCGAAAGACCGGTGACGGCACCCTTCAGGACCTCCGGGCACGGTCGAATCGACTACCTATGGAAAGGTGTCGTTCTGGTCGAGCATAAATCGCTTGGACAGAACCTCGATCGCGCAGCCGGCCAGGCGCGAGACTATTTCGCCGGACTCAGGGAATCCGAGCAGCCGCGCTACGTCATCGTTTCGGATTTTGCTCGTATCCGGCTCTACGATCTCGATCTGAACGCAGATCCGATGGAATTTGCGCTCTGCGATCTGCCGCAAAACCTCGACCTCTTCGGCTTCATCAGCGGCTACGCTACCCGCCATTACGGTACACTGGACGCAGTGGACCAAAACGCCTCCGAAACTCTCGGCGCGTTGCACGATCGCCTGGTCGATGACGGCTATTCCGGTAGGAAACTCGATGTCTGGATGGTCAGACTGCTGTTCTGCTTGTTCGCCGATCAATCGGGCATTTTTCAAACCGGCATTTTTCGTGAGCTCGTGGAAAGCCGCACCGCGGACGATGGCAGCGACCTCGGCGCCTGGATCGCGCGCCTGTTCCGCGTCCTGGCAACACCCGACACCGATCGTCAATCCAGCCTGGACCCGCAACTGGCCGCCTTTCCTTACGTCAACGGCCAATTGTTTGACGAACAAATCGACCCGCCGGAAACCAACACCGCCATGCGCGAGGCGCTACTCATTTGTACCAAGGTCGACTGGTCACGTGTGTCGCCTGCGATTTTCGGGAGTCTGTTCCAAAGCATCAAGGGCAAAGCCGCGCGGCGCCGTGGCGGCGAGCACTACACGACCGAGGCCAACATACTGAAGTGCCTGGACCCGCTATTCCTCGACAGGCTCCGGCAGGAGCTCGCTGCCGCACGCGTAACCAACCGCAAACTGGACGAATTCATCAAGTCCCTGCGGCGCATCCGGGTGTTCGATCCCGCCTGCGGTTGCGGCAACTTCCTTGTCGTCGCCTATCGGGAAATCCGTAAGCTTGAGCTAGAAGCCCTGCGCTACCGTTACGGCCACGACGATGCTGCGGAACTGGTAAGCACAGTGCTGTCCGTGGTCAACGTCGATCAGATGTTTGGCATCGAAATCGATGACTGGCCGGCACAGATTGCGCGGGTTGCGCTATGGCTCACCGATCATCAAATGAATATGGCACTCTCCACCGAATTCGGACTTCTGCGCACACGCCTACCACTCCGCACCGCACCCAATATCCGGGTCGGAAACGCCCTCCATATCAATTGGCGAGACCTCATCAGGCCGAGTGCCGGCACGTATTGCGTCGGCAATCCCCCTTTTGTCGGTGCGAAGCAAATGTCACAAGCCCAGCGTGGGGACGTTGCGCTTGTATTTCATAATACAAGTAACGCCGGACTGCTCGATTATGTGGCCTGCTGGTATCATCGCGCCGCCGAATGGATGCAACAGGGCCAGCAGGCCACATGCTGCTTTGTTTCCACCAACTCTATCACCCAGGGGGAGCAGCCAGCCGTCCTGTGGACCAACCTTTGGCGCTACCGGGTCGTCATTAATTTCGCCCATCGCACTTTCCGCTGGACCAGCGAATCTCGCGGCAAAGCCGCTGTACACTGCGTGATCCTCGGCATCAGTCTCGAGGATAAAAGCCCGAAATTTCTGTTCGATTACGAAGGAACCCCCGATCAACCAAGAATGATCGAGGCCAAACAGATCAACCCGTATCTCGCCGATGCGCCGCAACTGGCTTTACGCCGGCGAAAGACGCCCATCTCGGATGCGCCACTGATCGGCATTGGCAACAAACCCATCGATGGCGGGTTCTACCTGTTCACCCCACAGGAGAAGCGGCAGTTTCTCGAAACTGAACCGGGCGCCACCAGGTATTTCCGACGCTGGATGGGTGCCGAGGAATTCCTCAATGGCATCGAGCGTTGGTTCCTGTGGCTTGGTGACGTCGAACCAGCCCATTTACGACAGATGGGACAGGTTCGTGCCCGCATAGACGAGGTCAGGCGGTTCCGCCTCGGCGAAATCCCAGGCAAGA
>JAJXVA010000249.1 GCA_021782435.1 Pseudomonadota bacterium | reverse complement strand
GCCGCAGATCGGAATAATCGTGTTGCTGCTGACGTTGCATCATCCCTTGGGAGCGGGCTTCGTGGCTGGGGTATTGGCGGCGCAGCTTTGGCTGATGCGCACCCTGCTGTCGGATCCGAAGGGCAAAGCCCCCTGGTATAACGGCACCGGCACCACGCTGTACGTGCTGGGTATGCTGGGGGTTGCCTTTGCCCTGCGCGGCGGCGGCTGAGCCATGGGCAAAGGAAGGCCGGATCGATGACCCATCAGATTTCGCGCTATGATGTCGTGGTGGTGGGCGGTGGCCCGGCTGGCGCCACCGCGGCGCACGACCTGGTGCTGGCTGGCCACACGGTGCTGCTGCTGGACCGCGCCGGCCGGATAAAACCCTGTGGCGGCGCGATCCCGCCCCGGCTGATCAGTGATTTCGGGATCCCGGACCATGTGCTGGTGGCCAGAATTTCGGCTGCGCGGATGATTTCCCCGAGCGCGGTCGGCGTCGATATGCCGGTTGAGAATGGCTATGTCGGCATGGTCGATCGGGACGTGTTCGACGAATATCTGCGCGAGCGGGCGCGGGCGGCGGGGGCGGCGCGGGCACGCGGGCGGTTCGTGGCGCTGGAGCGGGACGCTGCGGGAGCGCCGATCGTGGTTTACGAAGCCGATGGCGAGACGGTGCGGGCCGGCACGCAGTGCGTGATTGGCGCAGACGGGGCCAATTCGGCGGTGGCGCGGGCGGCGGTGCCGGGCAAGCCGAGCCTGGTGTTTGCCTATCACGAGATCGTCGATGTGCCGGAGACGGTGCCGGATACCTATAACCCCGCCCGCTGCGACGTGATTTATCGGGGCAGCCTCAGCCCCGATTTCTACAGCTGGATTTTTCCCCACGGCAAGACCGCGAGCATCGGTACCGGTTCCGCCCAGAAAGGATTTTCGCTGCGCCAGTCGGTGGCGCGGCTGCGGGCGCAGACGGGGCTGGACAGCCTTACGACGCTGCGGCGCGAGGGCGCGCCGATACCGCTGAAGCCGCTGCGGCGCTGGGATAACGGACGCGACGTGGTGTTGGCCGGGGATGCGGCCGGGGTGGTGGCGCCGGCCTCGGGCGAAGGCATTTATTACGCGATGCATAGCGGACGACTGGTGGCGCAGGCGGTGGCGGTGTTTTTGGAGACGGCCGATCCGCGGGTGCTGAAGGCGCCGCGACGGGCCTTCATGCACGCGCATGGCCGGGTTTTCCGGGTTTTGTCTCTGCTGCAATGGTTCTGGTACCACTCGGACAAGCGGCGGGAACAATTCGTCGCGCTGTGCCGCGACCGCGACATTCAGCACCTGACCTGGGAAGCCTACATGCACAAGCGGATGCCGAAGCGGCAGCGCTCCGCGCAGTTTCGGGTTTTCGTCAAGGACCTCGGGCATTTGCTGGGGCTCGCCCGATCGTGATTCTTGGTCTGTGCGTCGTCATGACGGTAATTACGCTGGGGCTGGGTGGGTGGCTGACGGACATCGGGCCGTGGTACTACCGGCTTTCGGTGCCGCCCTGGAAGCCGCCGAACTGGGCGTTCGGGCCGATCTGGACGACGATCGGGGTGTTTACCGTGATCGCCGCCAACCGGGCCCTGCACGCAGCCGCGCCAGGTACCCGCGACTGGCTGATTTTCCTGTTTCTGCTGAACGCGGTGCTGAATATTCTGTGGAGCCTGCTGTTCTTCAAGTTGCGGCGACCGGACTGGGCGCTGATGGAGGTAGCGGCGCTCTGGCTTTCGGTGCTTTCGCTGGTGCTGGCGATCTGGCCGCTACGGCCCGGCGCGGCGCTGCTGCTGCTGCCGTATCTCGTCTGGGTTGGCGTGGCCGCCACCCTCAATCGCGCCATCGTGCGCCGCAACGCGCCGTTCGGTGGCGCCGGGATGGTTTCGTCGCATGGACCCTGAGCAGAGCCTGATCGAGCATTTCGCGCCGATCCTGACCGCGCGGGTCGCCCCGCACCGCCCCCCCCTGCCACTGGAGGTGGGGACGCGGGCATCGCCGCTGGCGCTGGCGCAGACCAGGGAATTCCTGAGCCTGCTTTCGCGGGTGTGCCCGGTGCTGCGCGGCATGCAGGTGTTCCGGGAACACGCGATCGTGACCACCGGGGATGCGGTGCAGGACCGGCCGCTGGCGGCGATTGGCGGCAAGGGGTTGTTCGCGAAGGAAATCCATGCGGCGCTGATGGAAGGGCGGATCGATTTCGCGGTGCACAGCCTGAAGGACCTGGAAACCACGCTGCCGCCCGGGCTGGTGCTGGGCTGCGTGCTGACGCGCGAGGACCGGCGCGATGCGCTGCTGTTGAGCCAGGACCTGCCGGCGCCGGTCGCGGGGGCGGACGCGCTAGACTGCCTGCCGGAGGGGGCCACGATCGGCACGTGCTCGGTGCGGCGGCAGGCCCAGCTTTGGCACGCGCGGCCGGATTTGCGGATGGTGGCGCTGCGCGGCAACGTGCAGACCCGGCTGGCCAAGCTGGCGGAGGGCAGGTTTGACGCCAGCCTGCTGGCCTATGCCGGGTTGCGCCGACTGGACCTGGCCCGGGAAGCGGCGGTGGTGCTGCCGGAGGACGTGATGTTGCCGGCGGCCTGCCAGGGGATCGTTGGGATTACCGTGCGCGAGGCGGATACGGCGGTGCGCGGCCTGCTGGCGGCGATAGAGGACAAGACCGCGCGGATCGCGGCGACCGCCGCGCGGGCGATGCTGGCGGCGCTGGATGGCACCTGCTCGACGCCGATCGGCGCCGCGGCGACGGTGAGCGGCGACACGGTGCGCCTGACCGGGCTGGTCGCGAGCCTGGACGGGACGTTCCTGCGCCGGATCAGCGGGAGCGCGGGTGTGGCCGATGCCGCGCGCCTGGGGCGTGAAATCGGGCTGGAACTGCGCGCCCTGGCCCCGGCCGGGGTGCTGACGTGACGGGCAGTTTCGCGCCATCCGTGATTTCGCCCATTTTTGATCTTGGAAAAGCCCGATTTTTTTGGCTTGTGGTTTCCGCGGGTACGCCAACTTCTCCCCCACCGGGAGACAATGACAG
>JAJXVA010000046.1:12557-14221 GCA_021782435.1 Pseudomonadota bacterium | reverse complement strand
GCCACCTCATCCACCCTTCTGGCCAATCTCAACGGCCAGGTCGGTTTCGGACTTACCCGCGCCGCCCTGCCCCCTGGCTGGGGGCTTGCCGCGCTGGGCCGCCTGACCCCGCTGGCCGCCATCGCGCCGCTCGGCCCGGCCCTGGGCGATCCACCCACCATGCCCCTGTCCTGCCTCGCGGTGCGGGCCACGTTACACCAGGGCAGCGCCAATCTCGACCGGTTCTGGCTCGCCGCTTCCGGCTTCAGCCTGACCGCCGGCGGCGCCATCAACCTTGCCGATGACCAGATCGACCTCGCCGTCACGCCGCGGATCGGGTTCGGTCTGAACCGGTTCACCTTCCCCGAAACCCTGCGCGGCCCTCTGGCCAGCCCGCAGGTCACCGCCCTGCCCACCGTGCCGGATCTCACCGCCCCCGATCCCGCGCCAGACTGCGCAACCCTCAGCGCTGCCGCGCTGGCGCCTCTTGACCGCATCCCCGATCTGGCATCACCGACCCCGGTCGAACAAGCCCAGCCCATCCGCCGCACCCCCGCCCAGTTGCTGAAAAACCTGTTTGGACATCCCCCTCTATGACGCGCCGGGTCTGGCAATGTGCCACCACCGATGGGGTTTGCGTGCGGCTCGACGGCAAACCTCTGCGCCTGCCCTCGGGCGCCGTGCTGCGTGCGCCATCGGCGGCCCTCGCCCATGCCATCGCGCGGGAATGGCACGAGGCCCCGCAGGATTACGGTCCCGATCATTTTCCCCTGACCGGTCTTGCCGGCGCCGCCCAGGAGCGTGTCGCCCCCGATCCCGGCACCATGGCGCAAACCCTGGCGGGTTACGCCGCAACCGACCTGCTGTGCTATCACGCCGACGGCCCCGCCGCGCTGGTCGCGGCCCAATCCGCCGGCTGGACACCCTGGCTGATCTGGGCAGCCGAACACTATGGTGCCCGCTTCCTCACCACGACCGGCGTCATGCCGATCGCCCAGCCCGAGGCCACATTGGCTGCCATAAGCCAGGCGCTCCAAGCCCGCACCGTGGCGGAACTTGCGGCGCTGGGTCTCGCCATTCCGGCTCTCGGCAGCGTCGTCCTCGGCCTCGCCCTGGCCGACCGTGCCGCCAGCCCCGCCTCGTTGTTCGCCGTCGCAGTTATCGATGAGACCTTCCAGACCGAGCGCTGGGGCGAGGACCCCGAGGCCCTGGCAGCCAGGCGACGCCGCGCGAATGAGGTTGCGCTGGCGGCCAGCTTCATGGACCTTGCCGCCACGGGAGATGCGCCATGAGCACGAAGCGACTTGTAATCACCGGCAGCGTACACGGGGTCGGGTTCCGTGACTGGGTGGTGGAAACCGCCACCACGCTGGGGCTCGCCGGCTGGGTTCGTAACCGCGCCGATCGGTCCGTTGAACTGCTGATCCATGGCGATGCCGACGCGGTCGAGGAAATGCAGCGCGCCTGCCGCCGTGGTCCCCGCCACGCGGAGGTCACCGAATTGGTCGAACATCCGGCCGACCCGCCCGAACAGGTCGGTTTTCACCGTTTACCGACGGTATGATCTCGAAACGAAAGCCCGCTGCGTCACCAGGAAGCGACAGGTCGGGTTGCGCCAGCCCCGATACCCTTGCCCGATGGCGTCTGCCGCGACAGAACTTCGCCGGGTAACCTGGGATTTGACC
>JAJXVA010000046.1:0-12547 GCA_021782435.1 Pseudomonadota bacterium | reverse complement strand
GATTTGACCGGACCATGATCTCACGCCAACTGCTTGCCGTGATCCTTGCTGTCGGATCTGCCGTTCCCGCCGCCGCGCACGACGCGCAGCGGGTCAAGCTGGTCCTCTCCGTGAATGTCGATGCCCCGCCAGCGAAGGTCTGGTCCGTGATCGGCAATTTCCAGGACCTGTCCTGGGACTGCGCGGTGGCGCATACCACCGGCCAAGGCGGCAATACCCCGAACGGAGTTGCCACCCGTTCCGTCACCCTCAAGTCCGGGGGCGTGCTGCCCAATGAGGATCTCGAACGTTACGAGCCGCAGAAATTCACCTATGCCACCTTCCTGCCGCATGTCGATGTTCACGTTCTGCCGGTCACCAATTATTCCGCGATCCTCGACGTCGTGCCGAGCCCGTCGGGCGGTTCCACGGTCGAATGGCGCAGCGCATTCTACCGTGGCTACCCGAATTTCGGCCCGCCGCCCGAATTGAACGAGGCAGCGGCGATTAAGGCCGTATCCGCCATGGTCAAGCCAGCGCTGGCTTGTCTGAAATCCCGTTTTGCTCATCACGGCTGATGTCCGGAGGCTGGTCATGAAATTCACCCGCACGCTGCTTACCTTTGGTGCCTTCGTCATCCCCTTCAGCGCCGCGCTCGCGCATGGGCCAACCCGGGTCAAACTCGATCTGTCGGTCGATGTCGCGGCCCCGCCGGCCAAGGTCTGGGCCACTATCGGCAATTTCCAGGATCTGTCCTGGGCGCCGTCGGTTGCCAAGGTCACCGGCACCGATGGCAACACCGCCAACCAGGCACATCGTACCATCACACTGAAGTCCGGCCCGGTATTGCCCGACGAGGAGCTGGACGACTACGACTCCACCAAAATGGAATACACGACCTTCCTGCCCCACGTGGACCCGAAAGTATTCCCGGTGGCTGATTATTCCACTCATGTCATGGTCAAGCCCCTGCCCAGCGGCGGGTCGCACGTGGAAATCCTGGCCGCCTTCTATCGCGGCTACATGAACAACAACCCGCCCCCCGACATGAACGAAGATGCCGCCAAAAAAGCGGTCTCCGCCCTCTGGCAACCGGCGCTGGACGCGCTGAAGGCCAAGTTTGGCGCCGCACACTGAGAATTCGCCTTCCGCTTCTGGTGTTTCTGGCACTGGCCGGCTGCGGCCGGCCGCACCCGCGTCGGCTCGGCGAGGCGTTCCTCACCGACCAGGATGGCAATGCGGTCACCGTGGTCGACCTCGTGCATCGCCACGTGCTCGCCACCATACCCGTCGGTGGTAAACCCGCCGGCATAGCCATGTCCCGAGATGGCAGCCGCGCCTACGTCACCAGCCCATCCACCCAGTATGTCAGCATCATCGATACGGCATCCCGCAAGGTTGTGCGGACGATGCCCGCCCCGGGCGGGCCGCTCGGTATTGCCGTCGCGCCCGACGGTAAGCGCGTCTTCGTCGCCGACTGGTATGCGTCCCGTGTTCTTGAGCTGAACCCCGAAACCGGTGCTACCTCTCGCATCCTGGCCGTCGGTCAGTCGCCAAGTGGCATGGCGGTGACCCCCGACGGCCGGAGCCTGGTCGTCGCCGACCGGCTGTCGAACGCGATCTCGCTGGTTGATTTGCGCCAGGGGCGCGAAGTCGCACGCATCGCCGTCGGCAAGCACCCGTTCGGCGTCACCTTGGATACGTCCGGACGCTTCGCCTATGTCGCGAACGTCGAATCCAATTCCCTCTCGATCGTTGACCTCGCCGCGCGCCGGAAGGTCGCCGATATCGGTGTCGGTTCGCATCCTTATGCGGTCGGGCTGGCTAATGACCGCGCCTTCACCACCGACGAACTTGGCAGCACGGTCACCGCGGTTGATCTCAGCTCGCGAAAAGTCCTCACGCATATCTCGGTCGGGGACTACCCTGAGGGAATAGGGCTTGATCCGGTAACCGGGCTGGTGGTGGTGGCGAACTGGTTCAGTGACACGGCCAGCCTGATCGACCCGAAATCGCTGCGCGTCGTCGGCACGATCCCGGCCGGCAGCAGCCCGCGCGCCTTTGGCACGTTTCTTCGCTGAAGCGCGAGCGGCCCGGCAGTTTATATCGGGTCTGACATTCCTGCTGCGTTCCGCTTGCCAATCCGTTGTAAATCCGTCTGAACTGACGAGGTCGATCGTAGTTTTGGTCCTGGCCGTCCCGCTGCCTGTTGTTTGAAAGGGAAATTGCCATGAACGGGTTCCGGGCAATGGCGTGTGCGTCCGTATTGGCCATTATCGCCCCCCCGATCCTCGCCGCGGCCAGGACCTTGCCCGATATCTGGACCACCACCTGGGAAGCCCCGATGGTGTCGGCGACACCGACCAGCCCGGGCCAGTATGAAGGCCAGACCATCCGCACCATTGCCCATATTTCGGCCGGTGGGCACGCCATAAGGCTGCGCATATCGAACGAGTTCGGCACCGATTATCTCAAGTTCGGGGAAATCCATCTGGCCGCCTCAGCCGGAAACTCGGTCATCCTTAGCGGCACCGACCATCTGGTGACGTTCGCAGGTCGCAAGGAATTATCAGTACCGGTCGGCGCAACCGCGGTCAGCGACCCGGTTTCGCTCGAGGTGCCTCCGGGAATCAACCTGACCATCAGCTTGTACGTCACCAAAACCAACCAGATTTCGGATCATCAGAACTCGGAGCAGTATTCCTATCTCGCGAACGGTGACCTGACCGCGGCCAAGGCCATGCCCGGATCCACGACGATTTATGATCGTCCGTTCCTGACCGGGATCGACGTGCTGGGATCGCCGATCGCTGGCAGCGTCGTTGCGCTTGGCGATTCCATAACCGATGGCAACGGGTCCGACACCAACCAGAATGACCGTTGGCCGGATGATCTGGCGGCGCGCCTAATTGCCGCCTACAACAACCGGGTCGGCGTCGGTAATGCGGGGATCAGCGGTAACGCGCTGATCAGCCGACCGGCCCCCACCAACCCGGTCGCGACCGGAAGGTTCAACCAGGATGTGCTGGCCCAGCCGGGACGATGCTGGGTTATTCTTCTGGAAGGCATCAACGATATCGGAAACACCTTATGCTGCGGCCCAGCCCCGAGTGCTGATGAATTGATCTCGGCCGACCGTGAACTCATCGCCACCGCCCACGGCATGGGCCTGAAGATATTCGCGATGACCCTGCTGCCTTACCAGGGGGCGTTCTATTACACCGCCGCTGGCGAACAGAAACGTGAGCGTCTCAACGCCTTCATTCGTGACGGCGGGGAGTTCGATGCCGTGTTCGATACCGACGCCGCGTTACGCGATCCGAAGAACCTTTTGCAACTGAACCCGATCTACGACAGCGGCGACCACCTCCACCCAAACGCGGCCGGCGACCAGGTCATAGCCGATACCGTCGACATCAGCCTGTTCCGCCAACCGCCGCCCGCCGCCCGCTGATCAGCGCCAGGATCGACAAACCGGTCTGCCGCGGCTAAGTCTGCGTCCCGCCCGTCTAGGTCACTGCGCTGAGGTTGCCCTGTCATGTCCGCCGAATCCGATCAACTCAAGCAGCAGATCGAGGCATCGGTCGCGCTGCTGAGGAGGCATCTTTGACTGGGATGTCGCGCTTGGCCGCCTGGCCGAACTGAACGCCCGCGCCGAGGATCCGGCCCTCTGGAACAACCCCGCTGAGGCTCAGGCCGTGATGCGTGACCGCACGCGGCTCACCGCCCGGATCGAGGGGGTGCAGACGCTGGAACGCGACGTCTCGGATACTCTTGAACTGATCGCCATGGCGGAAGCCGACGGGGATACGACGCTTGCCGGCGAAGGGCTCGGCGCGCTGCGCGCCGCCGCTGCCGAGGCCAAGCGCCGCGAGACCGAATCCCTGCTATCCGGCGAGGCGGACGGCCGTGACGCCTTTCTTGAAATCAATGCCGGCGCGGGCGGCACCGAGGCCCAGGATTGGGCGGAAATGCTGCTGCGCATGTACACGCGTTGGGCCGAACGCCATGGCCACAAAGTACAACTCATTGAGCAAAGCGAGGGCGAACAGGCCGGTTTGAAATCGGTCACCGTCCAGGTCACCGGCGATTCTGCCTATGGCTGGCTGAAGACAGAGGCCGGGGTTCACCGCCTGGTTCGAATCTCGCCTTTCGATGCCAATGCCCGGCGGCAGACGAGTTTTGCCAGTGTCTGGGTCTATCCGGTGATCGACGACACGATCGAGATCGAGGTCAACGAGGCCGATCTCAAGGTCGATACGTTCCGCTCCTCGGGCGCCGGCGGCCAGCACGTCAACAAAACCGAATCTGCGATCCGCATCACCCATGTGCCTAGCGGTATCATCGTCGCCTGCCAGACCGATCGCAGCCAGCATCGCAACCGCGCGATTGCCATGCAGATGCTGAAAGCGCGGCTTTACGAGGCCGAGTTACAGAAGCGCGAAGCCGCCGCCGCCGCGGTGGAAAGCGCCAAGACCGATATCGGCTGGGGCCATCAGATCCGATCTTACGTGCTGGCGCCCTACCAGCTGGTCAAGGATCTGCGAACCAATGTCGAAACCGGTAATCCAGGGGCGGTGTTAGACGGTGAACTGGACGAATTCATGGCTGCCGCCCTCGCCGCCCGGGTCGGCGCCACACGATCCGAGGCATCGGCCCAAGCACAGTAACAAACCAGAGCGGGTCACCGCGTTTCGTTACCAAATGCGCTCTTGCCAGCCAGCGCGTCAGCCGTAAGGCTGGGCGTGCGGCTCGGTGCCGCGAGAAGAGGGCCGTATCATGCTGAAACTCGCGTTATTTTTCCTGGTTGTCTCCATCATCGCGGGCCTGTTCGGCTTCGGTGGTATTTCAGCGGCCAGCGCCGGCATCGCCAAGCTCCTGTTCTTCATCGCCATAGCGGTGTTTTTGGTGCTGCTGGGCCTGGCATTATTGGCTGGCAAGGCGATCTTCTGAGGCTCAGTTCCGTGGCGGGTCACGAAGCTGCGGGTTGTCGAACTGCGGGTGGCGCAAACCGTGCAAGGCGTCCGACAAGCGAGCGGCCAGGGCCCGCTTCTCCTCCTCGCCGATTTCGCGCGCAACTTCTTCCTGTTCGCCACGATTGCGCAGAAACAGTCCAGGCACTCGGGCCAAGCGCTCCTCGAGCACGACATTCAACCATGCCGCGCGAAGGTTCCGCACCGTCTGACGGCCCTTCTCGTCTCGACGAGAAACCTGGATCTCCCCCGGGGTCAAGGTAATTGTCTCACTACGCCGGGCACGTTTGGCATTGAGCCGCAGCAATGCCACCGCCAGCGCGATCTCGGCGCCGCAAAAGCCAAGGATCGGCCAGGCGCCGGCGAAAAAAAACAGGGTCGAGATCATCAGGCTCGCAGCGCAGATCGCGATGATCAATATCCGCAGACCACGCGGGGATAGGCTGCGATGAGGCCGCACAACGGCGTGAAACAGCGGCAGATCTTGTTCTTGCATGCCCTGGCATATGGCATTGGCCACAGGGACCTGACCAGACCCCGAAGCCACGCGACGCCGGCCGGCGTGAAAGCGGGTGGGCGTGGCTGCCCGTTCGAGACTATACGAATCACCCGATCCTCAGGCTCAATCCGCTAATGAACGACCTGGATAAGCCCGCCCGGCCCATGACCCGGGCCGACGTTGTGCGCTTCATGGCCGCGCTGGCACTGGCGCGACCCGAGCCGCGAACCGAACTACACTACGAAACACCCTTCCAGCTTCTGGTGGCGGTCGTACTCTCCGCCCAGACGACCGATGCCGCGGTCAACAAAGTCACGCCGGCCCTGTTCGCCACGGCGCCAGATGCCACAACAATGGCAGCCCTCGGCGCCGAACGCATCGGCGCCCTCATCCGCACCATCGGCCTGTGGCAGGCCAAGGCGCGCCACGTGGCGGCCTTATCGGCGGACCTGGTGGCGCAGCATCACGGACATGTGCCTGGCAGCCGAGACGCACTGGAAGCCCTGCCCGGGGTTGGCCGCAAGACCGCCAACGTAGTGCTGAACGTGGTGTTTGATCAGCCAACAATGGCTGTAGATACTCATATTTTTCGCATCGGCAACCGGACCGGACTTGCGCCAGGCAAAACCCCGCGGGCGGTCGAGGAGAATTTACTCAAACGTCTGCCCACCTCGATGTTGCACGATGGGCACCACTGGCTGATTCTGCATGGGCGCTACATCTGCAAGGCGCGCACACCGGATTGTGCCCATTGCCCCGCCTTTGAACCGTGCCATTATCCCGGCAAGCATACACGCCTGAAAGCGGCGACGAACGGCCATCAGCGCTGAAAACCGGGGCGTCCGATCTCGGACGGGGTCTGCGGCACACGCTGGAAATTATCCGTCTTGTAGCCCAGCGCCGCGAACCGTCTGAGCAGGGCCCGATAGGTCGCATCATCCATCGATGGCGACCGCGACAACACCCAACCATATTGCTTGCCCGGATAACCAACCAGCGCGTTCTGATAGCCGGAGTCGACGTATAGAATGAGGTAGTCGAAATAGAGCGGCCATATCGGCGATTCCCGCCAGTAGGCGTTGCCGGTATGCTTGACCACATAGCCGCGCATCACGAAATGAAACGGCTTAGCTGAGAAAGTTTTGGGGTAGCCAACATATTCGTCCCGCACCCGATCGTTTGGGAAGGTGACATCGAAATAGCTCCCAACCTTCCCGCGTTCGGCGAAGTACGGGATGTTCGCAATGATATACCAACGGCCCGCGTAACGGGACAGGTCGACGTGACTGGCCAAAGGCATACCGGAATTGCCAACGCAACCGCCAAGCAGCAGGGTCATGCCCAGAAACAGGCCTCTGATAGTCGCCCGCATCCGCCTGTCTCCTATGCTGGAAGCTTTTCGTAACGAACCTCAGACCCGTCTTTGGCGGTGAATACAAGCCCGCACCAGATCGGGCCGTCATACCACATTTCCAGATGCACGTCGCCGGAGATGATATAGCGCTCGGCGGGCTGCTTCACACCGTCCGCCAGCAGAACCGGCGCCGGTCCCGCGTCCCGACAATCGGGATGAAACAATTTCCCGTTCTGAAGGTTGATCCAGGGCCCCTTCAGTTCGGCCTTGTTCCAATGGCTCGCGACCAGCGCATTGGCCGGGGCCAAATAGCGTTCGGCCTTCGATCCACTAACCCAGAGGCCCTGTGCGTCACGTTTCGCGACCATCCAGGCTTTTGTACCGTCGTCATTGGTGTTGGCGGCCGCAGATGTGCATTGACCGCCACGCCATTGCTCCAGTCCCCTCAAACCGTAGTGAAACAGCGTTATCGGTCCGAGTCGAACGGTGATATCAACAGTGATCTGAATATCCATTCCATTCGGATGAGGTAGAAATTTCAGGCGGTGTGCTCCAATCCTGCTACCCGCACGCATTACCACAAAGCCTAATTCTTCAGACTTCGGGGCCCCGGTTGGTAATTGAGTTGCTTGCTGCGTGGCGGCCAGAAGCGGCAGGGTGGATCCCAGCATGAAGCCGCGCCGCGTCAGCATTCGTAGGGCCTCAGGACCCACAGCCCGACATTGATGTGCCGGCAACGGAATCCAGCCTCGCAGTAGCATAGGTAATAGCGCCACAGCCGGCGAAATTTCTCCGAGAAACCAAGGGCTGCGATACGGGGCCACGCCTCCTCGAAACGAGCACGCCAATCTGCTAGAGTGCGCGCGTAGCTTCCGCCGAAGGTTTCAACCAGATCTGCGGTCATGCCCGCAGTCGCTGCCTGTCTGCGAATGACATCGGCAGATGGCAGCATGCCACCGGGAAACACATAACGTTGAATGAAATCGGTACCTTGCCGATACGCATCAAATTTACTCTCGTCGATCGTGATCGCCTGAAGAACGACGTGACCTCCTGATGCCAGATTCTGTCGCAGGGTCGTGAAATAGCGCGGCCACCAGAGTTCGCCCACGGCTTCGATCATTTCAACGGATACGATCCGATCGTACACCGTATCACAATCCCGATAGTCCCGCAGCAGGATTTCTGCGCGATCTTCAAGCTGCGCGCGGGCGAGACGCGTCACCGCGTAGGATCGCTGGGCTGGCGACAAGGTCAGACCAGTCACTCGGCAACCAAGGGCGGCTATCCGCTCCGCAAGACCACCCCAACCGCAACCGATTTCGAGCACACTCTGCCCTGGGCGTAGCGCAAGCAGGTCGAGTATCCGGTCCTGCTTGCGGCTTTGCGCCTGCTCCAGGCATTCCGTCTCCTCAGCGAAGATCGCCGAGGAATAATTCATGCCCGCGTCCAGCCAGATTTCGTAGAACGCATTGCCCAGATCGTAATGGCGCATGATATTGCGACGGCTCCCGGCGCGGGTATTCGCATTCATGGCATGGCGTACGCGGCTGAAGAGCTTCGCTGGCAGGGTGCCTTCTTTGGCTTCGCGCAAGCGATCCTGGCTCAAAGCGCCCAACTCAATCAACGCAGTCACGTCAGGGCTGTCCCAGTCGCCATCGATATAGGCTTCGGCAAATCCGATATCGCCAGCTAGAAACAGCCGGCGCAGCGCGCGCCAGCGATGAATATGAAACTGGGCCTCAGGACCGCCACGCCCGGTATCGTGGTGGAACGATTTGCCGTTCGGCAAGGTCAAGGTCAGGCGCCCGCAGCCGATCCGCTGGAATATCCGCCTTGCCAGTGCGTGGCCCAAGCTGGCGCCGTCGGGGGATTGCGCCGCCTGCTGCGCCGCGGCGTAAGTGGTCATACCGGACCTGAGCTGTGTTGGATGGTGAACAGATGCGCCGGAGGCGCGGGATGGGGGCGAAGCCGCATGCCCTTGCTCCATAATTTCAAGGCTTCCCAGTGAATGCCGCCCAGAACCTGCCAGGCCAGAAGCGGATGGCGAAGGAAGCCGCGCAGCAGGTTGCCGTCGGTCAATGCGCTGCGGCCCGCGGTAAAAGCGGCAAACAAAATCGGGCCCGCGGCATCATGCACCTCAATAGCGATCCGCACGGTGTCCGATGGCGGAGACACGCGAAACCGGTAGGTCAGCGCCATGTCCATGAAGGGCGAGACATGGAACTTTTTCTCGCAGGTCTGGCGGATCGGCGCTGTATCGGCGGCCACCGGCAGCACGTAGGCGTGACGCTCGCCGAAGGTGTTATTGACCTCATAGATGATGGCCTGCAGCACCTGGTCAGGCGTGTAACAAAAAAACAGGCTGAGCGGATTGAAGACATGGTTCAATACCCGCGGCATGCACAAAACCCGGATCGGTCCGCCGGCAAGGTCGATGCCGGCGGCCTGAAGCGTCACCTCGATCTGGTCGCGCAGGAAGGTGGAGGCGCCCGCCAGGTGATCCCGGCCATGGAAGCTGAACAAATTGAATTTATCGACGGAAAACCAACGCAGTGTCTGATCGAGACGCCTCAGGTCGTCGAGGTCGAGCCAGAGCGCCAGCATACGATAATCGAGCCGGTGTCGCACCGGCCGCTGCCGGGTGTGCACGACCGTGCCGCGATAAATCGCGGGTGACGTCGTCGACGGGCTCACGCGGCAGAGGCCAGCGGCAAGCGACCGGACGGGTTGGCTGTCGTCCAAGGCCGGCGAAGCCCGCCAAGCGCTTCAGCGACCGCAAGACCGGCTTGCAGCCCGTCCTCGTGGAAGCCGGCACCGAAATACGCCCCGCAGAACCAGGTGTTACCTTGACCCTGCAGCTGCCATAATTCCCGTTGGGCGCGCATCGCCCCGCTGTCGAACAGAGGATGTTCAAACGTCTCGCGGCGAATGAGCCCGGCGGGATCCGAGGACGGGTCGGGGTTTAGGGTAACGAAAATCTGCTGCTCGGTGGGCAGGTCCTGAAGGCGATTCATCCAATATGTGGCACATAACCGGCCCGGCTTGTCACGCTCCAGATAGTTCCACGATGACCATACAAGCCTTCGGCGCGGCATCAGACGAGGGTCTTGGTGCAGGCAAGCCGGGTTCGGCCCGTAGCGAAGGCAACCCAGCAGGCGCGACTCTGCATCAGTCGGGTCGGACAGCATTGCCAGGGCTTGATCGGCATGCGCCCCGATTACGACGTGATCAAACCGATGATCTCCCCCTTTGCTGTCGCGCAGCCATACGGAAGATGGGTCACGCCGGATGGTGGTTATGCCGCAGCCAAGTCGGAGCGTCCCGGTGAAGGCAGCCGCCAGACGGCGCACATATTCGCGGCTGCCGCCGGTCACGGTACGCCAAGGTGGCCGGTTGGTAATCTGCAGCAAGCCGTGATTGGCGCAGAAACGAATAAAGGCCGCCGCCGGATAGTCGCCGATCAAGGTGGCCGGCGTGCTCCAGATCGCGGCGGCCATCGGCAGCAGGTGGTCCTCGAGGAAGGCTTGGCCGTAACCGCCGCGGCGCAAATAGTCGGTGAGGCTCAGTTCAGGATCCAGCGTCGCGGCATCGCGCAGGGAAGCCCGGTAGAAGCGCAGCGTATCGCGCAACATCGACCAGAAGCGCGGTCGGACCAGGTTGCGCGCCTGCGCGAACAGCCCCCGCATTGGGGTACCGGAATACTCGAGCGCACCCCCGCGCAGTGAGGCGGCAAAAGACATTTCGGTCTCCTGGGTGGGCACATCCAGATAGTCGAACAGCGCGGTCAGGTTGGGGTAGGCGGGCGGGTTGTAGACGATGAAACCCATATCCACGGGCACGGATGCCGCGCCGCCCGGCACATCAACGGTCAGGCTGTGACCACCCAAACGCGGCGCCTTTTCAAACAGGGTCACATCATGCGCCTGGCTGAGCAGCCATGCGGCTGAGAGCCCGGCGATGCCGCCGCCAATGACAGCGACGCGAAAGGGTTGCGAGGGGCGGTCCATGGCGGGCGGTCGTCAGCTCCGGGGTTCGGGCCTTATACGCGCGGAGGCGCCGACTGGATCAACGCGGCGTCATGTGATCCGATGCAGCATGCGCGTCGTATTGAGGCCATGCAGATCGCCGTTTCGCCATGGCCGGACGCCCCGCCCGCAGGTAGCGCGCGGCGTCGCCCATTACCAATGAGCCTGCCATCCCCCGACACGCGGCATGCCGCCTGGCTGCTTGCGGTGGGCACCGAACGTGACCGCGCCGCCTTCGTTGCGCTGTTTCATGAATTCGCGCCCCGAATGAAGGCATGGCTAATGCGTGCGGGGGTTCCGGCGGAGGCGGCCGAGGATGCGGCCCAGGAAGCGATGCTGGCTGTCTGGCAGAAGGCGGCGCAGTTCGACCCGGCGCGGGCAACGGCGTCGGCCTGGATGTTCACGATCCTACGCAATCGGTATATCGACCAGACCCGGCGTGGCCTGAGACGGCCGCCGATTGACGTGCTGCCACCACCGGATTCCGAGCCGGCTAGCCAGGATACGCTTCTGCTGGCCGAGGAGCGGTCGGCGCGCTTGCACACCGCGCTCAGCGCCTTGCCGAATGATCAGCGCGCGGCGCTGGAACTGGCTTTTTTCAAATCCTGTTCCCATAGCGAGATGGGCAAGGTTCTAGGCCTGCCGCTGGGCACCGTGAAATCCCGTCTGCGGCTGGCGATGGCCAAGCTGCGGTCCGCCCTGGCCGAGGATGATATGACGCCATGATCCGCCATCACCCCAGCCCGACCCTGTTATTGCGTTGTGCCGCCGGCCAGTTGCCGGCGGCACATGACGCCGTGATCGAGGCGCATCTCGCCCGTTGTCCGAATTGCCGGGCGGCACTGGTGGATGCGATGGCAGTCGGGGGCGCCTTGCTGGACCAGACACCCAAGGTAGCGATGGCCGCGGGTGCACTGGATACTGTGTTGGCCCAGCTCGACCGGCCGTTACCACCGGTGGCGCCGTTGAAGCCAGCGATGGATTTTGTGACCCACCCCCCTGGCCGATGGCGCCGCGTGGCACCTGGGGTGGCCACCATGACGCTGGCCCCGCGCGACGCCACCGGCACCCGGCTGGATATGCTCCGCGTAGCGCCGGGTTCGGGACTGCTAAGTCACGGCCACCACGGCCTGGAAACGCTGTGTGTGCTGCAAGGGGCCTTCGATGACGGGATAGAACGGTTCGCGGCCGGAGATTTCGCCGAGGCCGACGACGCATTGGACCATCGGCCGGTGGCGCTGCCGGGTGAGGCCTGTGTCTGTATATTCGCCACCACGGGTTATTTGAAGCCGCATGGGGTTCTGGGCCGGTTGGTTCGCCCGTTGCTTGGCATGTGAGCGTGCAGCAACGCTTCGTTCCGATGCTGATGGCCGGCTTGCTGACCGCGTGTTCGCCAGTCGGTGTGTTGAACGCGCTGGCGCCTCGCCGCGGCATCTCGGTCCGGCGGGGCCTGGCCTATGCGCCGGGCGCGCGCCACCGGCTGGATGTTTATGCGCCTGAAGTCACCGGCGCGGCACGGCCGGTAGTGGTATTTTTCTATGGCGGCGGCTGGGAGGACGGCCACCGGGAGATGTATCGTTTCGTCGGCGCGGCTTTGGCCAAGCGCGGCTTGGTAACGGTCATTCCCGATTATCGGCTTTTTCCACAGGTGCGGTTTCCTGCCTTCATGCACGATGCCGCGGCTTCCGTGGCCTGGAATGAAACCCATATTGCC
>JAJXVA010000248.1 GCA_021782435.1 Pseudomonadota bacterium | reverse complement strand
GACCGAGCAGGTCCTCGACCAATTGAGGGAAATCGGCGCCGTGGGCATAGGCGCGGTCGGCGATGGCGAGGGCGGGGGCGATCTGGCCGGTGAGCACGGCCTCGAGCAGGTCGATGATGAGGGTGCGGTCGGCGAGGCCGAGCATGTCGGCGACGGCGGCGGCGGTGACGGGCTCGGCCTCGGCGCGCTGGGCGATGGCCTGATCGAGCAGGGATAAGCCATCGCGCACCGAGCCATCGGCGGCGCGGGCGATCATTTCCAGGGCGGCGGCCTCGACCGGGACGGCTTCCCGGTCGGCGACATGGGCGAAACGGGCGGCGAGATCGGCGACCGAGACGCGCCGGAGGTCGAAGCGCATGCAGCGCGACAGGACGGTGATGGGGACTTTGCGCAGTTCGGTGGTGGCGAAGATGAATTTGACGTGAGGGGGCGGTTCCTCGAGGGTCTTGAGCAGCGCGTTGAAGGCGCTGTTCGAGAGCATGTGCACTTCATCGATGATGAAGACCTTGGCGCGGGCCTGCATGGGGCGGAAGCGCGTGGCCTCGATGATTTCGCGCGCGTCATCGACGCCGGTGCGGGAGGCGGCGTCCATTTCGACCACGTCGGGGTGACGGTCGGCGAGGATGGCGCGGCAATTGGCGCAGACGCCACAGGGATCGGCGGTGGGGCCGCCGGTGCCATCAGGGCCGATGCAGTTGAGGCAGCGGGCGATGATGCGGGCGGTGGTGGTTTTGCCGATGCCGCGCACGCCGGTGAGCATGAAGGCATGGGCGACGCGGTTGAGCGCGAAGGCGTTGCGCAGCGTGCGCACCATGGTTTCCTGGCCGATGAGATCGGCGAAGGTGAGCGGGCGATAGGCGCGGGCGAGCACGCGGTAGGCGGCGGCGAGGTGTTTCGGGGGGTATCCGGCAGGTCCTGAAACAGGGCCGGCGGTTCCGGCGGGGGTGGCGGATCGTCGTCGAAAAGACCGGCCATGCCCTGCCCGATGCCTTGGGTTACGCGCGGTGTGGGGTGGGAGGCCGAACGAACGACCCTTACGAAAACTCGTTGCGGCTGCTTCCTTCCGGACCTGACCGGGTTGGCGAGGCGCAAGTCCGCCGCCGACCTCCCGCCCGTTAGATAGGGCAGAACGGCCGGCGGGGGAAGTGCGAACCGCTCAGAGCTGCGGCGCGAGGTAGGGTTGCCAGAAATTGCAGTGGTGATCGGTGTTGAAGTTGCTGAGTTTCAGGGACTGCAAGGGGCCAGGCGTGAGGTTGAGCAGCGGGTTGTTGGCGCTGGTGAAGGTGGGCCAGGGGGCGAGACCGGTGCCATTGGGATTGCCGGTGGCGGCGAAATTGGCCCAGTAGGCCCGCATGTCATGCGCCAGCGTCTGTTCGTCCGGCAGGAGCGGGATGGGCAGGTTGAACAGGAAGAACAATTCGGAAGTGTGGGTGGGGCCGAGCGGAATGACGATGGCGTTGGGCGCCTGGGGGTCGGTGAATTCGTAGGAATAGACCGGCACCGCGCCGGCGCCCGAGCTTGCGAGTTCGTCGGAGTATTCGGTGTTGCACGAAATCAGCCCGTCGCCGACCACGGCGGAATAGGTTTCCGGGATGAGGATATCCTGCAAGGGCGGGTAGTTTCGGTAGACGGCACTTTCGGGCGCGCCGGTGTTGGGGGTGACGTAGGTGGTGATGTCGGAGCGGTAGGCACCGAACGTGTAGGGGATGGGCCCGGCATCGTTGCCGTAGACGAACAGCCGGCCCTCATCGAGATTGCTGCCGAGCAACAAGGGCACGCGGTTGAAATTGCCGGACTGGAAGGCGCTGAGCACGGTGGTGGGCAGGGTGGGCGTGCCGATGGTGGGCGCGGAATTGAATTCCGATTGCGGGATGTTACCGGCGACCGCGATGGCGGCATTGGTGATGGCGAGCGGGGTTTGCCGACGCAGGCAGGCGGGGTCCGGGGTGCCGTTGGGGGCGCAGTTCAAGGCGGTTGCGACCGCGGTGCCGAAGGCATAGGCGCTGGTTTGCGGCACGCCGGGGATGTTGCAGCCGCTTTCGGCGATGGCGCCGCTGAACAGGCCGGCGGCGGAGGGGGAGGCGACGTTCTCACACGTGTAGGAAGCGCCGGCCGATTCCCCCCAGACGGTGACGCGCGAAGGGTCGCCGCCGAAAGCGGCGATATTGGCGCGCACCCAGGCCAGCGCCGCCTGCTGGTCGAGCAGGGCGTAATCACCCGAGCCGGTTTGCGGCGATTGGGCGGTGAGTTGCGGCAGGGCCAGGCCGCCGAGCAGGCCGAGGCGGTAATTGATGGTGACGACGATGACACCGGTTTGGCTGACCATGCTGTTGGGCGGGTAGAGGGCGCCGCTGCCATCGACGAAACTGCCGCCGTGAATATAGAGCATGACCGGCACCGGCGTGGCTGGCAGGGATTTGGGGGTGAAGACGTTGAGGTAGAGGCAATCCTCGCTGCCGCCCTCATCGGGGGTGGTGTAGGCGCCATCGGCCTGCGGGCACTGACTGCCGAAATGGGTGGCGGAGACGACCTGGGAATGCACGGGCGCGGGCGCGGGGGGCATCCAGCGGAGTTTGCCGGTGGGCGGCGCGGCATAGCGCACGCCGGCGAAGCGGCGCAGCCCGGCGACGAACGACCCCTGGATGGGGCCCTGCTGGGTGACCACCGTCAGCGGCGCATCGGCGGCGCGGGCGGATGGCGCGGCAACGATGCCGAGAAGGGCCGCGAGAACACACATGGCGGAGATACGCAGACACGCGATGCCTGGGATTTTGGACATGGGACGGTTCCTGCTCCGGGGACGTGGCTTTGATTTTGCGCCAGCCTAGACACGAATTGCGGCCGAGGGGAAGCGGCCGGGTGGCGCGATGGGACGCAACGGCCGGGGCGCGCCGGGCTTTATTGCGATACCGGAACGATTTGGGCGCGCGCGGGTGGGGCGCGACTGGGGCGGTTCATTCGCGCTGAGGGTAGTCGGGGCGGGTGGGGGGAATTTCGCTGGCGAGGTGGGTATCGGGTTCGGGCGTGGGGGATTTGCGGAGCAACAGGT
>JAJXVA010000247.1 GCA_021782435.1 Pseudomonadota bacterium | reverse complement strand
AATAGGGACACGGAACCTCCGGGTCCGACGACGGATTTTGGACCGGCCCCGGGACGATCCGGACGATGCCGTTGCTGTTCCGGGAATTGCGGTATTCAAACCTGGCAAGACATCCGGGTGTGGCGGAACGGGACCAGCGGGGCGCGCAGCGGGGCTTGTCTGCCGAGCAGGATACTAAAATGTGGCGCGTTTGCCTAATGGCCGGGCGGGGTATGTTGGTACGCCGTTGTGCCCGGACACGGCCGGCGGGCGGTGCGCGGTCAGTTGTCGCCGGGAAAATTGGGGTGTGGATAGCGCACGAAATAGCTCTGTGCCTTGACCGGCAGGCTCGCGACATAGGCCGCCAGCGCCTGGATATCGGTGCTTTTCAGGCGGGCGGTCGCGCTCGACATGACCACGGACGGACGGCTGGCCGCATCTTTGCGGAAGTTCTTGAGTGTGCGCATGACGTATTTCGGCTGCTGCCCGGCGATGCGCGGATATTCGCCCCGGCCCATGCCGCTGCCGCCATGGCAGGCGGCGCAGTGCTGGGCGAAGATCGGGGCGCCCTTCAGCGCCAGGCCGGTGTCTGCGGCCGGGCGCCGGGTCAGGGGCATGCTGGAGAAATAAAGCGCAATGGTGACCTCCTCGCGGGGAGTAAAGGTCCTGGCCAGCTTCTGCATGACCCCCACGTACTCGTCCTTGCGTTGACCGTCGGCGAACTGGCGCATCTGCGCCAGCAGGTAGGCGGGATTCTGCTCTGCGAGGTTCGGGATATCCGGGTTGACGCTGTTGCCTCCGCTGCCGTGGCAATACACGCAAAAGGTATCGGTCTGATTGCGACCCGCCTGAACCAGGGATTGCATGGCGGCCGGATCGTGCTCAATGGCCTGCAGACGGGCATCGAGCGCTGCGGTCTGGTCGGCGGCAAGCGCGCCGGTGGGCGTTGCGGCCAGCAGGCCCAGAGCGACAAGCATCGCGGCCAGGTCCCGCACCAGTGCGGCTTTGGCGATATATTGCATGACAGCAGTTAACCGCGCTTTTCCCACAAATTCCCCCTTGCTATAGGCCGATGCCCGAGTGCGCGCTAGTCTAGCTTTCGGTTTCGGCGTTTGAATTGATGCAGATCATCAAGTTGCCTGCGGGCCGGTGCCAGTCCGGCGGGAGGCGGGGGCCGACGGGCCGGGCGCACTTGTTTTGAATGAGGCGGAAAAGTACTATCGCCGCTCAACTCCTTAAAAGCCCGGTATCCTTTAAAAAATATCTATGTTCCACGGCAGCATGGTCGCTCTGGTGACGCCGATGCATCCGGACGGCGCCCTGGACCGGACGGCATTACGCAGATTAATCGATTTCCAGATCGAAAACGGGACCACGGCAATCGTTTCGGTGGGCACTACCGGCGAGTCGCCCACGCTCGACATGGAGGAGCACTGCGAGGTCATCCGCCTGTCTGTGGAATACACCCGCCAGCGGGTCCCGGTCATCGCCGGCACCGGCGCCAACAGTACCGCCGAAGCCATCGAACTGACCCGGTGCGCGCAGGCGGCCGGGGCTGACGCCTGTCTGCTGGTGACGCCCTACTATAATAAGCCGACCCAGGAAGGCCTGTTTTTGCATTACCGCGCCATCGCCCAGGCCGTAGCCATCCCTCAGATTCTTTATAATGTCCCCGGACGGACCGCCTGCGATCTGCTTCCGGCGACGGTGGCGCGCCTGGCGGAGGTCCCCAACATCGTCGGGATCAAGGAGGCGACCGGCAATCTGGACCGCGCCCGCGAAATTTTCGCCGCCTGCGGGCCCGATTTTGAGGTCTATTCCGGGGATGACGCGACCGCGCTCGACCTGCTGCTCCTGGGTGGGAAGGGGGTCATTTCGGTCACGACCAACGTGGCACCGCGCGCCATGCAGGACATGTGTGCGGCGGCGCTGAACGGCGATGCCCGGACCGCGCGCGCGATCAACGAGAGGTTGATGGGCTTGCATCGGAATCTGTTCGTGGAAGCCAATCCGATTCCGGTAAAATGGGCGTTGCAGCAGATGGGACTTATCGAGAGCGGCATCCGTCTTCCCCTCACTCCCTTGTCGCCCCAGTATCACGAGACGGTGCGCCAGGCCATGCGTGGCGCCGGCGTTGTCTCATGACTGCCCGTCCGACGCAGCCCGCGGCGGCCACACCAGGAAAGGAAGTTTGAAAATGAATGACAGACGAATCGCCGCCGGTGTGGCCCTGTGCGCCCTGGCATCGCTACTGAGCGCCTGCGGGACTTTTTCCGCCCCCAAGCATCTGTATGAGAACAGTTTTCTGCGGCCGCCACTGGAGGTGCCTCCGGGGCTGGCGCTGCCGGTCACCTCGGATAATCTGGGAATCGGTTCCGCAACCGGCGCTTCCGGGGGTTCTTCCCAGGTGACGCAGGCGGTGCTGCCGCAATTCCCCGGCATGCGGCTGGAGCGTGGCGGCTGCGAGCGCTGGCTGGTGGTCCAGGCTGAACCGGCGCAGGTCTGGGATCTCATCCAGCGGTTTGCCAAGGACCAGAATCTGGCGATCATGCACGAATCGCGTTCGCAGGGAATCGTGGACACCGCCTGGCGCGGCGTCGAGCCGTATGCTACGGCCGCCACCGCCACCACGCCCAGGGTGCTCGGCGCCCGCGCAGCCTACCGGTTCCGGCTCGAGCGCGGCATGCATCCGGGCAATACCGAGCTCTATATCAGCCGGCGTGCCGTGTATGAGGTGGCCACCAGCCACGGCAATACCTGGGAATCGGCCCCGCCCGATCCGGAGGCCGAGGCACGCATGTTGCGCGCCTTCATGGTTTTCGCGGGCGCGAATGCGCCGACCGCCTCCGCACCGGTTAGCGCTCATGCGTCGCTGCAGATCGATGCGCAGGGCAATACGGTGCTGAGCTTTCATGACAGCCTCGACAACGGTTGGCGCCGCGTGGGCCTTGCCCTGGAGCGCATAGGCTGGCTGGTCAAGGACCGCAACCGCTCGCAGTGGACCTATCGCGTGCAGCAGGCGCCCGCGGGCGGCGGGAAGCCCGGATTTTTCGGGCGGCTGTTCGGTCATCACCC
>JAJXVA010000045.1 GCA_021782435.1 Pseudomonadota bacterium | reverse complement strand
CAGCCGCTTCAGACGATTGTTGCGGTTGATGACGCGCCGATAGAGGTCGTTGAGGTCGGAAGTCGCGAAACGCCCACCATCGAGCGGCACCAGCGGGCGCAGCTCGGGAGGGATGACCGGAATGACATCCATGATCATCCATTGCGGCTTGGCACCAGAATCGGCGAAAGCATCGAACAATTTGAGGCGCTTGACCAGTTTCTTACGCTTGGCTTCGCTGGTCGTGTCGCGCAAATCGGTGCGCAGCGTGGTACGCACTTCATCGATATTCAGTGCATCGAGGATAAACTTGATCGCCTCGGCTCCGATGCCGGCGCGAAACGCATCGTCGCCGAATTCGTCCTGCTTGGCGATCAACTGGTCTTCAGTCAGCAGTTGGTGCAGCTTGAGATCGGTGAGGCCCGGCTCCAGCACAACATAGCTCTCGAAATAGAGAATCTTCTCCAGCTCCTTGAGGGTCAGATCGACCATCAGCCCGATACGAGACGGCAGCGACTTAAGAAACCAGATATGGGCAACCGGGGAAGCAAGCTCGATATGGCCCATTCGCTCGCGGCGAACCTTGGCGAGGGTCACCTCGACCCCGCACTTTTCGCAGATGATCCCGCGGAACTTCATGCGCTTGTATTTGCCGCACAGACATTCATAGTCCTTGATGGGGCCAAAGATGCGAGCGCAGAACAGCCCGTCACGCTCGGGCTTGAAGGTTCGGTAGTTGATGGTCTCAGGCTTCTTGATCTCACCATACGACCAGGACCGGATCTGCTCCGGGCTGGCGATGTGGATCTTGATCTGATCGAAGGTCATGGCTTGGCCGGCCTGGCCGAAGATCTTCATCAGTTCGTTCATGCGTCACTTCCCATCAAAAGGAAGAACCCAGGAGGAATACCCCTGGACTCCGCCGGAGCCGCAAGGCCCCGGACCCCAATAGCTAGGCTACGTTGTTTTCGAGTTCGACGTTGAGGCCGAGGGATTTGAGTTCCTTGACCAGAACGTTGAAGCTTTCTGGCACACCAGCCTCGAAATTATCCTGTTCGCGGACGATCGCCTCATAGACCTTGGTACGGCCGGAGACGTCGTCCGATTTCACGGTCAACATTTCCTGGAGCGTGTAAGCAGCGCCATACGCCTCGAGAGCCCAGACCTCCATTTCCCCGAAGCGCTGGCCGCCAAACTGCGCCTTGCCGCCCAGCGGCTGCTGGGTGACGAGACTGTAGGGGCCGATGGAACGGGCATGGATCTTATCGTCGACGAGATGGTGCAGCTTCAGCATGTAGATATAGCCGACCGTCACGCGGCGTTCGAAATGTTCACCGGTACGGCCGTCAGTCAGCACGACCTGGCCCGACGTATCGAGCCCGGCCTTGGCGAGCATGGATTCGATGTCCGACATACGGGCGCCATCGAATACCGGCGTGGCTATAGGAATACCCTTGCGCAGATTCTCGCAGAGTTCGAGCAACTGGCTGTTATCGAGCGCTGCAATTTCTTCGGCATAAACACGATCGCCATAAACATCCCGCAGGCGGTCGAGTAAATGCTGGCGCTCCTCTCCGGAACGGCGATAGCTGTCGACCAGTTCGCCGACTTGCTTGCCCAATGTCGCGCAGGCCCAGCCGAGATGGGTTTCCAGAATCTGACCGACATTCATGCGGCTCGGCACCCCGAGAGGGTTGAGCACGAGGTCAACCGGGGTGCCATCTTCCAGGAAGGGCATGTCCTCGAGCGGGGTGACACGACTGACCACACCCTTGTTGCCATGGCGACCGGCCATCTTGTCACCCGGCTGGAGCTTGCGCTTAACCGCGACGAACACCTTGACCATCTTCATGACGCCGGGAGGCAATTCATCACCCCGCTGCAGTTTCTCGACTTTGCTGTCGAACTGGGCCTGCAGGCGACCAATCGCGGCGTCGTGTTCGCGCTTCAGGATTTCGATTTCGGCCATCACCACATCGTCCTGCACGGTCATATGGCGCATGGCATTGCGAGGATGCTCGGCCAGAATTTCCTCAGTCATGAGGGTTCCGGCCTTGATGCCTTTGAAGCCACCGCCAGCCTTGCGGCCCAGCAGCTTTTCACGCAGCCGATTGAGGAAACTGCGTTCCTGGATGGCCTTTTCGTCATCGCGGTCCTTGGCCAGGCGCTCGACCTCGGACCGTTCGATCGCCATAGCACGCTCGTCCTTGTCGACGCCGCGGCGGCTGAAAACGCGAACATCGACGATGGTGCCGGTGACGCCGGGCGGCAACTTGAGCGAAGTATCCCGAACATCGGACGCCTTCTCGCCGAAGATCGCACGCAACAGTTTTTCTTCGGGTGTCATCGGGCTTTCGCCCTTCGGCGTAACCTTGCCGACCAGAATATCACCCGGGTTCACCTCAGCGCCGACATAAACGATACCGGCCTCGTCGAGGTTCTTCAGGGCTTCCTCACCGACATTCGGAATGTCGCGAGTGATCTCTTCCTGGCCAAGCTTGGTGTCCCGGGCCATGACCTCAAATTCCTCGATATGGATCGAGGTGAATACGTCGTCACGCGCGATGCGCTCGGAGATGAGGATGGAATCCTCGAAGTTATATCCGTTCCAGGGCATGAACGCGACCAGAACGTTCCGACCAAGCGCCAGTTCACCGAGTTCGGTTGAGGGCCCGTCCGCGATTATATCGCCTTCCACAACGACATCGCCGACCCGCACCAGCGGACGCTGGTTTATGCAGGTGGACTGGTTGGAGCGCATGAACTTGCGCAGGCGATAGATATCGACGCCACTGGTGCTGCCATCCTCGGCGGCGGCGCGAACTACGATCCGGGCGCCGTCGATCTGATCAACGATACCCGGCCGGCGGGCCACGATGGTTGCGCCCGAGTCCCGCGCAACCGCGGCCTCCATACCGGTGCCAACCAACGGGGCATCGGCACGGATCAGCGGCACAGCTTGGCGCATCATGTTGCTGCCCATAAGCGCGCGGTTGGCGTCATCGTTTTCAAGGAACGGTATCAGGGCGGCAGCAACCGAGACCAACTGACGCGGCGAGACGTCGACCGCGGTTACGTCCTCGGGGCGGACGAGTTTGAAATCGCCCTGCTGGCGGACAGAGACGAGATCCTGAGTGAAATGCCCTCCCTTGTCGATTGCGGCATCGGCCTGGGCAACGATCAGGCGTTCTTCCTGCATGGCGGAAAGATACTGAAAGCCCTCCTGGACCTTGCCGTCCTTGACCAAGCGGTAAGGGGTTTCAATGAAACCGTATTTATTGACGCGCGCATAGGTGGCGAGTGAATTGATGAGCCCGATATTGGGACCTTCGGGAGTTTCGATCGGGCAGATACGACCATAATGGGTGGGATGGACGTCACGCACCTCGAAGCCGGCGCGTTCGCGGGTAAGGCCGCCAGGGCCCAGCGCGGACAAGCGACGCTTATGAGTGACCTCGGACAGCGGGTTGGTCTGGTCCATGAACTGCGACAGCTGCGAAGAACCAAAAAATTCCCGCACCGCCGCAGCGGCAGGCTTGGCGTTGATGAGATCGTGCGGCATCACGGTATCGATATCGACCGAGCCCATGCGCTCGCGGATGGCGCGCTCCATCCGCAACAGGCCGACACGATACTGATTTTCCATCAATTCTCCGACTGATCGAACGCGACGATTGCCGAGATTATCGATGTCATCGATTGTGCCGCGGCCGTCCTTGAGTTCACACAGGATCTTGACCGTGCGCAGGATGTCCTCACGCCGCAGTACTCGCATGGTGTCAGGCGCATCGACGCCGAGACGCATGTTCATTTTCACCCGACCGACGGCAGAAAGGTCGTATCGATCCGGGTCGAAGAACAGGCCGCGAAACAGGGCTTCGGCGGTTTCAGCGGTCGGCGGTTCGCCGGGGCGTATGACGCGATAGATGTCGATCAGCGCGTCCTCGCGGTTGGCGTTCTTATCGATGGCAAGCGTGTTGCGCAGCCAGGGGCCGGTCGACTGGTCGATCGCGAGCGTGGGCAGGCGGTCGATGCCGGCCGCCTCCAAGGCGGCAAGACGAGCTTCGGCCAATTCCTCCCCGGCTTCGGCATAGACTTCGCCGGTCGTTTCGTTGACCAGATCGCGGGCAACATAGCGTCCGAGCAGATCGGTGCGGCCGACCAGCACTTCGCGGGTTTTTTCAGCAATTTTGCGCACCACGCGCTGCGTGAGCTTGGTATCGGGCTCCGCTACGACCTCGCCGGTTTCTGCGTCGATCAGAGGTTCGAGCAGCTTGATGCCGCGAAACGCATCGGGGTCGAACGGGCGCGCCCAACCCTTGGCCGTATGGGCGAACACAACGGTGCCGTAGAAATAAGTGAGAATGTCCTCAGCATCCAAGCCCTCGATCTCTTGCGGCTCGAGCGTATCACCGCGCGCCTGGCGCGCCTCGCGGAGTGCGCGCGTGGTATCGCTCTCAAGGGCGTAGAGAAGGGTTGTCACCGGCAGCTTGCGCTTACGGTCGATGCGCACGTAGACGAGGTCCTTGCTGTCGAATTCGAAATCGAGCCAGGATCCGCGATAGGGAATGATTCGGGCGGCATAGAGATATTTGCCGCTGCTGTGGGTCTTGCCCTTGTCATGGTCGAAAAACACACCCGGACTGCGGTGCATCTGGCTGACGATGACGCGTTCCGTGCCATTGATTATGAAGGTGCCGTTATCGGTCATCAGCGGCATATCGCCCATATAGACCGGTTGCTCCTTGATATCGCGGATCGAGCGGGCACCGGTATCCTCATCGACATCCCAGACGATGAGACGAAGCACGACCTTGAGTGGAGCGGCGAACGTCATACCACGCTGGATGCATTCCTCGACATCGTATTTCGGGTCCTCAAGCTCGTAGGACACGAATTCGAGCCGACCGCGGCCGGCGAAGTCGTCAATCGGGAAGACTGATTTGAACACCTCCTGAAGGCCGGAATGGGTCCGGCTATCGGGGGCGACATGCATTTGCAGGAAGGCTTCGTAAGAGGCACGCTGCACGTCGATGAGGTTGGGCATGGTGACCACCTCGGGAATCCGCCCGAAGCTTTTGCGAATGCGCTTCTGCCCGGTAAAAGACTTGCCGATTGCGTTCATGCCCCGTCCTGCCGTCTTTCAATCCGTCCCAATCCGGCGAGATGCCGGACGACCGACGCTCCGCCTTCGGGGCGGACGACCGGCGCCGCGAAACTGTTTTCGCCAGCGCAACCACGCGGTTGCGGGCGGGAACCAAGGCTTGGTTCCCACCCGCGGTTAGCCATTTAGCGACCAGGCGGCGTGCCGCCCGGCTCGACGTGCTGTCTTATTTGATGACGACAGCAGCACCTTGCTCCTCGAGCACCTTCTTGATCTTGGCGGCCTCGTCCTTGTTGACGCCTTCCTTGACGGTCTTCGGCGCGCCTTCGACGAGATCCTTGGCTTCCTTGAGACCAAGGCCGGTGATAGTCCGGATTTCCTTGATTACATTGATTTTCTTGTCACCGGCCTTGTCGAGGATGACTGTGAATTCAGTCTGCTCCTCGACCGGAGCGGCAGCGGCGGCGGCGACCGGGGCCGCGGCTACGGCAACCGGGGCCGCAGCAGAGACGCCCCATTTGTCTTCGAGCATCTTGGAAAGCTCAGCGGCTTCCAGGACGGTCAGGGCGGACAGTTCGTCCACCAACTTCGCGAGATCGGCCATGTTCGGTATTCCTGATTAGTTAGACTTCGGTCGGTTCCATGCAACCCCGCCCGATGCGGAGGCTGCGTTTGTAGGTCGAGGCAATCTGTGTCAGGCGGCCTCGGCCGGCTGCTCGTCCTTTTTCGCGTAGGCCGCGAAGACCCGCGCCAACTGGCCGGCCGGCGCCGAGAGAACGCCCGCAATACGGGTTGCCGGGGTTTGAATCATTCCCAGCAGGCCCGCGCGCAGTGTTTCGAGCGACGGCAGTTCGGCGAGCGCCTGCACGCCAGACGCATCAAGCGTCTGTCTGCCGAGCGCACCGCCGATAAGCACCAGCTTGTCGTTGGTCTTGGCGAACTCGACGGCGACCTTCGCCACGGCTACGGGGTCCCTGGACCACGCGAGCGCGGTCGGACCCTTCAGCATGGGCTTGATGCCGTCGAAATTGGACCCATCGAGAGCGAGGGTAGCAAGCCGGTTTTTGGTGACCTTGAAGGTCGCGCCAGCAGCCCGCATACGTCTGCGCAGATCCGTTACCTCAGCGGCGTTGAGACCCTTGTTCTGGGTCACGACCACCATGGACGTCTCGGCGAAGACGGCGGCGAGGTCGCCGACGAAGTCCCGCTTTTGCAAACGGTCCAAATTCCGTCTCCTGCTCTGGCCTGGGCAAAACCGCCCCGGCCGGGTTACCAATAAGGATGGTGCAAATGCCCCATCCCGGTTCGCCTGTCCTTACAGCCGGAACCACCAAAGCCGGGCCGGGATTACACCCGGCCTAACCTCTGGTATTCCCGTCATGGATGCGCGGGCCATTCCGCCCCTTAGGAACCGGCATTACACCGGACACGCATCGTCTCGGACAGGATCGGGGCGGCAAGCCGCCCCTGCCCACCGACGCCGAAGCGCCGGTGACGTTGGTTGCCTCAGTTCAGGGAGGCGATATCGAGCCGGATACCCGGTCCCATCGTGGAACTGAGTGCAGCCGACTTGACATAAGTGCCTTTGGCGCCAGTCGGCTTTGCCTTCTGGATGGCATCGACAAATGCACGAATGTTCTGTTCGAGTTTTTCGGCATCGAAACTGGCTTTGCCGACGCCGGCGTGGATGATGCCAGCCTTTTCGGCGCGGAACTCGACCTGGCCGGCGCGGGCAGCGGCAATGGCGCCCTTGACGTCCATCGTGACTGTGCCAAGGCGGGGGTTGGGCATGAGACCACGCGGGCCGAGGATCTTCGCGACCTTGCCGACCATCCCCATCATGTCGGGTGTAGCGATGCAGCGGTCGAAGTTGATTTCGCCGGCCTGAACCTTTTCAGACAAGTCCTCGGCGCCAACGATATCGGCCCCGGCGGCCAAAGCCTCATCGGCCTTGGCACCGCGGGCAAACACGGCGACGCGAAGTGTTTTGCCGGTGCCGTTGGGCAGCCCGACAAGACCGCGGACCATCTGGTCAGCGTGGCGAGGATCGATGCCTAGGTTCATTGAAAGCTCGACCGTCTCGTCGAACTTGGCTCTGGCATTAGATTTCACCAGGGCCACTGCGTCTGGCAGGGCGTAAGCCTTGCCGCGTTCAACATTGGACTGGGCCGAGCGAAGACGCTTGCCAATGGCCATGGCTCAGCCCTCCACCACAGTGATGCCCATGGATTTGGCCGAGCCGGCAAGCATGCTGACCGCCGCGTCCAGGCTAGCGGCATTCATGTCCTTCATTTTCACTTCGGCGATTTCCCGCAACTGCGAGGTGGTGACGCGTCCAATCGGGCCGCTTTTGCCGACCGTTGGTGACCCCTTGGTGATGCCGGCGGCCTTTTTGATGAAGTAGGTGTTCGGGGGCGTTTTGGTAACGAAGCTGAACGTCCTATCCCCGTAGGCGGTGATGACCACGGGGACGGGCATTCCCGGCTCCATGTTCTGGGTGAGGGCGTTGAATTCTTTCACGAACTGCATGATGTTGAGCCCGCGCTGACCCAGCGCCGGACCAACTGGCGGGGAAGGATTAGCCTTGCCCGCGGGGATTTGCAGCTTGATGTAGCCGACGATCTTCTTTGCCATCCCTGGCCCTTCCCAGCCTGAGGGACCGCGGTGCATGCGATGTCGCGCGACATCTCCCGCGTTCCGATTGAGGGGCGGCGCTATACGCGGGTTGCGCGAGAATGTAAAGCCGGGCGCGGATTCGGGAGGGTGTGTCGCGGCACGAGAAGAAGCGTCCGGCTGCATGGCTTGTCGGCGAGGCAGGCCCTGGCCTTCGCACGCGACACACAATAGAAGGCCGAGCTTATCATCTGCCCAACCCCTACCCTACCGATAGCGAGCCGCCTGATGAAACAACAAGCCAACCAGATCCGCGCCGGCCAGGTCATCGAACATGACGGCCGCCGCTGGACCGTGATCAAGCAGGACATCATCATTCCCGGGAAAGGGAACGCGATCATCCAGGTGGAAATGCGCGATCTCAAGACGGGCACCAAAACCAACCAGCGGTGGCGCACGGCCGATACGGTGGAGCGGCTGATGACCGATGAGAAGGAGTTGACCTACTCCTACACCGAGGACGCCAACATCGTGTGCATGGACCCGGAAAGCTTCGAGCAGGTTATGATCCCACTGGAACTGCTGAGCGACCGGGCACCGTTTCTGCAGGACAATATGACGCTCACCATAGACCTGGTGGAAGGTGACCCTGTAGCCGTGCATTTGCCCGCACAGGTGACGCTGACCATTGTGGAGGCCGACCCGGTGGTTAAAGGCCAGACCGCAACCAGCAGCTATAAGCCAGCAAAGTTGGAGAACGGTGTCAAAACAATGGTACCGCCCTTCATCGAGGCGGGCGAGCGGATCGTTGTGCGTACGGAAGACGCGAGCTACGTGGAACGGGCCAAGGGCTGAGCTTCGGCCGGAGGTAGCGTCATGGCGCAGCGCCTTTCCCCGCATATGACGATCATGGCCAATGCCGCGCAGAAGGCGGCGCGACGGCTGCTGCGGGACTTCGCCGAGGTTGAGCAGTTACAGGTGAGTATCAAAGGGCCGTCGGATTTCGTGAGCCAGGCCGACACGCGGGCCGAACAGACGTTATACGAGGAGTTGGACAAGGGGCGGCCGGGCTATGCGTTCCTGATGGAGGAACGTGGCGGCAGTGGCAGCGATAACTGGGCGTGGCGATGGGTGGTAGACCCGCTGGATGGCACGACCAATTTTCTGCACGGCATCCCGCACTGGGCGATTTCGAGCGCACTCGAAAAACGATTAGCCGATGGCGGGTCTGAACTTGTGGCCGGCCTCGTTTACGCGCCCGCAGCGGACGAAATGTTCTGGGCGGAAAAGGGCGCGGGGGCATTTGTGAACGAGTTCAGACTGCGGGTTTCAGCGCGACGCGAGATGAAGGACGCGGTCTTGGCAACCGGCATTCCGTTTGCCGCGGTTTCCCCAGCCCGCCGGCTGGCCTTCGCGCGGACACTGGGCACTTTCATGCCCACAGTAGCGGGCATACGCCGGTTTGGCTCGGCGGCGCTGGACCTGGCCTGGGTGGCGGCCGGCCGTTACGACGGGTATTGGGAGCTCGGTCTGAACCGATGGGACATCGCGGCTGGCGCATTGATCGTTCGTGAGGCCGGAGGTTTCGCGACAGAGCCTGACGGCCAGCATGACCCACGCGAAACCGGAGACATCGTGGCCGCCAACCCCCATTTGCACGAGAAGCTATGCGGGGTGGTGCGGGATGGCCTGGAAGCGGGTCGGTACCTAACCTGAGAGATACCTGGCCGAAATGACGTGAGCCGGGCAGTGTTGGCGCCGGCTTGATGGGAGTTTGGGAACATTGGGTCTGCGTGTAGCCCGGCGGGTTCTGGGGTTAAGTCGCGTCTGCGCCTGTCTGCTTGGGCCCAGCCTGCTGCTGCCTACGGGGGCTTTGGCCCAGACGGCTGGGGTTTCCCGTAAATTGGGGTCGATCCCGCCGGTGCCGCCATTTCCGCCGCCACCGGCGGTAATACCGCCCGTTGACAACGCGCCACCGCATCCGACCGCGCTGCCGCCGCCGCCAGCCGTAAATACCCACGCAATCGGAACCGCGAGTCCGCTTCCGGGTGGGCTTCGAATAACGTTCGCACAGGGTGGCGCGGATCTGAACCCGAGCACCGATGCGGCCATAGGCGCGCTGGCCCGGCTAGGCCAGCGCAACCCTGATCTCGTCTATCAGATTTACGCCTACGCGCCCGGCACACCTGAAGATCCCTCGACGCCGCGAAGGCTATCGCTGCTGCGCGGGCTTGCAGTCCAGAGCGCACTGCTTCATTCCGGTATTTTGTCTACGCATGTCTATGTCCATGCATTGGGTGCGCGCGGCCTGGACGGAAAGGCGCCGGCCGACCGCGTGGATATTCGCACCGGCCTGATCGGGCAAAGCCCCGGCGGGGCAAGTTCGACAACACCGGCGGAGGTACCCAAACCATGACCCGGCCCAATTCCTACTTGCTGCGCATGATCCTGTTTCTCGCGGTGGTGGCGGCGCTGGTGACGGCGCTGTTCGACCCGCTGCTGATCGCGTTTCGTAACAACGTGCCCCTAAACAGCCTGATCGTGTTCGTGCTGGTGTTTGGCTGCAGCTGGAACCTGGTGCAGGTAACGCGGCTTGCCAGCGAAGTGAGCTGGGTGGAAGGGTTTCAGGCTCAGCCCAGCCAGGTTGGGCCGGCGCCGCGGCTTTTGGCGCCCGTGGCGCGCATGCTTGGCGCGCGTGCGGAACGCGCGGAGGGAGATGCGCGTGCCCAGAACTTCACGCTCTCCGCGCCCGCGATGCGGGGGTTGCTAGACAGTATCGCCAGCCGGTTGGACGAGAGCCGAGAGTTGTCGCGCTATATGGCAGCGCTACTGATTTTCCTGGGGTTGCTGGGCACGTTCTGGGGCCTGCTACTGACGGTACGCTCGATCAGCGATGTGATTGGCGGCATGTCGGTAGGCGGCGATGATGTTGGCGCCCTGTTCGCACAACTGAAGCTCGGTTTGGCCCGCCCCCTGCACGGCATGGGCACGGCGTTCAGCAGTTCCATGCTGGGTTTGGCGAGTGCACTGGTGCTGGGATTTCTGGATCTGACCGCGGGCCAGGCCCAAAACCGATTTTATAACGAACTGGAGGAATGGCTGGCGGGACTGACGCGCCTCGCCTCTGGCGCACTTGCCGATGGTGAGGGCTCGGTACCGGCCTACGTCCAGGCGTTGCTGGAGCAGACGGCCGAGAATTTGGCGAATTTGCAGCGCATCATGCAACGCGGCGAGGAGAGCCAGCGCGAAAGCAACCGCGCCGTGCTGGCGCTTTCCGAAAAGTTCGCGGCACTGACCGACCAGATGAGACGAGTACAGAGCAATGCAAGCGCGCAGGAAGGGGCAGCGGGCACCCATCTGCGCAGCATAGATTTTCTGCTGCAACGGCTCGTCGGAGAAATGGAAGCCGGCCGTACTCAGGCGATAAACGACCTCCGCAACGATTTGAGAGTGTTGACCCGCACCGTGGCTGCTCAAAGCGAAGACAGGCAGAGGTAATTCACCATGGCACTGCGTCGCCGCGGGGTAGCCGCAACCCTAGATGCCTGGCCCGGCTATGTGGACGCGCTGTCCACATTATTGATGGTGATAACCTTCGTGCTGCTGGTATTCGTACTGGCCCAGGCGTTTCTGTCGGTGAAATTGTCCCACAAGGATACCGAATTGCAGACCCTGGACCGGCAGATTGCACAGCTTTCGGATATGCTTTCGCTTGAAAAAGGCCGCAACGCGGAGCTGACGCTGGCGGTCGCGGGGCTGAACAAGCAAGTGACCGCCGCCGAAGCCGCGCGCGATGCCCTGCGACAGAAACTGGCCGCCGATGAGAGCCAGCTAACTGAGGACCAAGCTGCCGCCAGTGCCGCCGCAGCAAACTCAGCGGCTCTTTCTGCGCAACTGGCGGATGCCGCGACCCAGCAGCAATCAGCCGAGGCTCGGATGACGATGCTGGCCCAGGCAGCGGACACGGCAACTGCGAGCCGCGACAAGATAAACGCCGATGCTGCACAGATTGCATTGCTGAACAAGCAGGTGGCCCAGCTGCGGCTGCAGTTGGCGGCGATCAGCAGTGATCTGGATCTGGCCAAAAAGAGCGATGCCGCCAAAACCACCCAGATTAACGATCTGACCGCCAGGCTGAACCTGGCACTGGCCAACAAGGTTCAGGAATTGAAGCGCTACCGCAGTGAGTTTTTTGGTAGGCTTCGGCAGGTGCTGAAGGGCGTGAACGGCGTGCAGATAGTCGGCGACCGGTTTGTGTTTCAAAGCGAGGTGCTGTTTCCGGTGGATAGCGCCGAGCTGAGCCCAGCGGGCCAGACGCAGCTGCGCAAACTGGCAACGACCCTGGCCCAGGTTGCCCCGAGGATACCGACTGACATTCCCTGGATATTGCGGGTTGATGGACATGCCGACCCGCAGCCCATACGCGAGAACGGGAAATATCTGTCAAACTGGGAACTTTCGGCGGAACGCGCGATCAATGTGGTGCGCTATCTGAGCGCGCAGGGCGTTCCGGCGAAGCACCTGGCGGCAGCGGCGTTTGGCGATACGGAGCCGCTGGTGCCTGGCCACACCCCGGCCGACTATGCGCACGACCGGCGCATCGAGCTGCGTCTGACGGATCGCTAACCTAAAAGTTTTATGCTAGAGGGTTGAACTAAACTTCAGCGGGACGGCCATGGACGCCGTGGTTGGTACGATTGCGCGGATCAGGAGTTACGCTTTTTCCGGGATCGAGGCGGTTCCGGTGGAGGTGCAAGTTCAGATTGCCCCCGGCCTGCCGAATTTTCTGGTTGTCGGTATGCCGGACAAAGCGGTGGCAGAAGCGCGCGAACGGGTGCGCGGTGCCCTGACCGCAATGGGTCTGGCATTGCCGGCAAGGCGGGTGGTGATGAACCTGGCGCCGGCCGATTTACTCAAGGAAGGCTGTCATTTCGATCTCCCCATGGCGCTGGGCGTACTGGCGGCGATGGGTGTGCTGCCACGCGATGAGATGGAGGCCTATGCCGCGCTGGGTGAACTCTCCCTGGACGGGCGGCTGGGCGCGGTGGCCGGCGTATTGCCCGCGGCCATTGCCGCTTCTCAAGAGGGGCTGGGGCTAATTTGTGCATCCGACCAGGGCGGGGAGGCGGCATGGGCAGGAGACCTCCGGGTTCTGGCAGCGGGATCGCTACTAGAGTTGATCAATCATTTTCGTGGTACGCAGGTGCTAACTCCACCCGAGCCGGCGGGTGTGGCACGGACAGCGGCGGTGCCGGACCTCGCTGATGTAAAAGGCATGGAGAGCGCCCGCCGGGCGTTGGAGATTGCTGCGGCGGGGGCGCATAACCTGTTGCTGATCGGGCCACCTGGCTCGGGTAAATCCATGCTGGCATCGCGTTTGAACGGTGTATTACCGGATTTGACGCCAGCCGAGGCATTGGAAGTTGGCATGATTCACAGCGTGGCCGGCATGTTGGAGGGCGGGCGCCTGTTCCAACGCCCGCCATATCGGGAGCCACACCACTCCGCGAGCCAGGCCGCGCTGACCGGCGGCGGCCACAAGGCAAGCCCTGGCGAGGTGAGTCTGGCTCACCGAGGGGTTTTGTTCCTGGACGAGTTGCCCGAGTTCCCCAAGGCAGCGCTGGAGGCGCTGCGGGCACCGATGGAATCCGGGCGCACGACAGTGGCCCGCGCCTCGGCGCACGTGACTTATCCAGCGCGATTTTTGCTGGTGGCCGCGATGAATCCGTGTCGGTGCGGGTATCTGGGCGAAGCGGCGCGGGAATGTGGGCGGGCACCGCGTTGCGGGCAGGATTACCAGGGACGAATCAGCGGGCCGATACTCGACCGGATCGATCTGACCCTGGAAGTCCATCCGATGACGCCCTCCAATCTTTCCCGGGCGGGGCGTGGAGAGAGCACGGCGGTGGTGGCAGAGCGGGTGGCACGGGCTCGTGCAAGACAACGCGAACGCTACAAAGGAACGATCACCGCAACCAATGCCGAAGCCGACGGACTCTCCATTCCGCTTAGCGAGGCGGCGCGGAAACTGGCGGAGGAGGCGGCGGAGAAGCTGGGATTATCGCCGCGTGGTCAGGCGAGAACCCGGCGCGTGGCACGAACGATTGCCGATCTGGCCGGAAGAGAGGGTGTGGAGCGGATCGATGTGGCGGAGGCATTGGCCTACCGCCACAGATTACCCGGACGGTCGCGTTAGATTGTGTGGCCTCTAGGGATTCCGGCGCGGTGATTGACGTGATTCAAGCCTGCGTTTGGAGTGAAGGTGGTCGTGGGCGTGCTGGATCGGCTGGTTCTGAGCGACGGGCAGTGGTCGCGGATTTCGCTGCACATCATTGGGAACGAGCGGACGCGTGGCACCTCCGGTCGCGACAATCGGATGTTTGTCGAGGGGGTCTTGTGGATCGTGCGCACCGGCTCGCCGTGGCGCGACCTGCCGGCGGCATTTGGCGAATGGAACAGCGTGTTTCGCCGTTTCCGCCGATGGAGTTGCAAAGGCATCTGGCGCCGTCTGTTCGAGGCGATGTCGGACGACGCGGACTTCGAATACCTGATCGTGGGCTCGACGATCGTTCGCGCCCACCAGCA
>JAJXVA010000044.1:12453-14416 GCA_021782435.1 Pseudomonadota bacterium | reverse complement strand
GGTGCAGACTGCCCGGCTGCGGGTGATCGCCGAAAATCTCGCCAATGCAGATACAACCGGCGGCCGTCCCGGTGCGGCCCCCTATCGGCGCAAGGTGATCAGCTTCACTGACCAGCTGGACCAGGCTCCAGGACTGCCAGGGGGGCGTGGTGGACATGGCGCGCAGGATAGGTCACCATTTCCCGAGAAATATGACCCCGCCCATCCGGCCGCGAATGCCGCCGGCTATGTCAAGCTGCCCAACGTCAACAGCTTCGTGGAGTCGATGGACATGCGCGAGGCCGAACGCAGCTACGATGCGAATCTGGCGGTGCTGCAGGTCACGCGCGGTATGATCAACCAAACCTTGACGTTGCTGAAATAACCCAAAGGATCGTGGCCGGGACGAGACCCGGTCTGGCCGAAAACCTGCCAAACAAGCTGCCAGAAAGGCATAGCGATGACGGGATATTCCTTTACGGTGACTCCGGACCAGGCACTCGCCGCTTACCGCACCGCGGACCAGGCCGGCCCGGCACCGGACGGGGTGGCTGCAGGAGGGGGATCCGGCTTTGCGGATCTCCTCGGCCAGGCCGTTAACGCCGCCATCGGGCAGGGCCACGCGGCCGAGGCCTCATCCGCCGCGGTTCTCAGCGGCAGCGGGAATTTAACCCAGGCGGTGAGTGCGCTGGCTCAGGCGCAACTGACCCTGCAAACGGTCACCACCCTGCGAGACCGCATGGTCAGCGCCTATCAGGATATTATGCGGATGCCGATCTGAGCCGCGTCCCCCGGCCGGCGGCGAGTCGACCAGGCCGATCCCACAAAAGCCTCGTGGGCTTGAAAGATGCCAGCATGACCGAAGCGGAAATTGGCGGAATATTGCGCGATGCGCTGATGGTGGCGCTGAAGCTCGCGGGGCCGCCGCTGTTGGTAAGCCTGGTCGTCGGCGTGTTCATGGCCATGCTGCAGGCGATCACTCAGGTCAATGAATCCGCGGTGGCGTTCGTTCCCAAGGCAGTGTCTTTGTTCGCAGCACTCGCGCTGCTCGGGCCATTCTACTACGCGACCCTGCATCATTATGCGCATTTTCTGTTCGACCGGATGATGACCCTGGGTTGGCAGTGACAGGCGCCGGTCTCGATGGTCTGGTGTTCGACTTTCTGCTGGTTCTGGCCCGGCTTTCCGGTCTTTTGCTGTTCGTTCCGGGGCTGGGCGATGTCACAGTGCCCATGCCGGTGCGCGCGGCGCTGGCGGCGGTGCTGGCGGTGCTGGTGCTGTCGGCGGTGCGGCCAATGCTGCCGCTATGGCCGGGTACGCCCTGGCTGGTCGCGCGTGACGTGGCGGTTGAACTGCTGATTGGCGCGTGGCTTGGCCTGATCGCCCGTCTGGTCGCGGACGCGCTGGCTATGGCCGGCCAGATCATGTCGTACATGATCGGATTATCCAACGTGCTGGTTCCGGAACGTGCCGGTGGCGGCCAGACCGGTGTCCTGGCCCAAATCTACGGCCTGGTGCCACCTCTGCTGCTATTCAGCACTGGCCTGTACATCGTGCCCCTTTCTGGAATCGTGGCCAGTTACCGGTTGTTGCCGGCCGGAGGCGGGCTGGCCGCCCCGGATGCCCTGGCGGTTCTGGTGCGGGCGGCAACGGCAGGGTTCGCGCTCGCGGTAAGGCTTGCTTTGCCATTTCTGCTCGCACACACGTTGTGGCAGATACTGGTGGGCGCCGCTGGCCGCCTGGCGCCGGCGTTGCAACTGCCCATGCTGGCCTTCCCCGGACAGTTGCTCGGAGGCCTGCTGCTGCTTTGGCTGGCGGCTCCCTTACTCATTCATGTTTGGTTTGCGGCGCTGCCGGGGTTCCTGGCCCCTGTTGGGTTTTAAGTCGCCATGGCCCGACCCGGTCTTGCCGCGTTGCGCAAGCGGTGGCGCTGAGTGGCGGATACCGAAGACCGCACGGAAGCCCCCACCTCGCGGCGGTTGGA
>JAJXVA010000044.1:0-12443 GCA_021782435.1 Pseudomonadota bacterium | reverse complement strand
CGCGCGCGTGAGGAAGGCAATGTCCCGGTCTCGCGGGAGGTAGGCCCGGCGGTCGCGTTGGCGGGCATCGCGCTGCTGTTATGGCTGATGGGCCTCAGCCTGCCCGGGTTGGCGCAACTCGCGGGCCTGCTGCGTCGGGCGCTGGGCCCCGATTCGGACGCTGTGCTGCTGGCCGCCCCGCGTGCGGCCATGATGTGCGTTTTGGCAATTCTGGCGCCGTTGTTCCTGCTCACACTTTTGGCCAGCGTGCTGCCGGTATTGGCGCAGACGCGGTTTTTGCTGCATGGCGGGGCCTTGTTGCCCAACCTGGCGCGCATCAACCCAAGCCAGGGTTTGGCGCGGGTCTTTGGGCCCTCGAGCTTGTTTTCGGTGCTGCGTGGGGTCGCCAAGGTCACGGTTTTTCTGGTTTTGGCGTGGCACGGCGTAGGGCCGGGGCTTCGCGCATTGCCGCGGGCCATGGTGCTCGGGCTCCCGGCGGCGCTGGGTCAGGGCGTCTCTGTCCTGACCCGTATTCTCTTCACCGCGGCGCTGGTGGAAGGGGTGGGAGCGGGGCTTGACCTGTTCTTGACACGGCGGCGTCACCATCAGGGCCTGCGCATGAGCCGCGATGAAATTCGCCAGGAATCGCGCGAAGCCAATGGCAACCCGGAAATCAAGGCGCGCATCCGCCGCCTGCGCGCGCAGCGGGCTCGGCGGCGGCTCGCGCAGGCGGTGCAACAGGCCACGGTGGTGGTCACGAACCCCACCCATTACGCGGTGGCACTGGCCTATGATCAGGCAACACGCGCGGCGCCACGGGTGGTGGCGAAAGGCATGGACGAAATGGCGGCGCGGATTCGTGCCCTGGCCGAGGCGAACAACGTGCCTCTGGTTGCCAATCCCCCGCTCGCGCGGGCGTTGCACCGGGTGGAGGTGGATGCCGAAATTCCCGCCGAACTCTACAAGGCTGTCGCGGAATTGATCGCCTATGTATGGCGTTTGCAGGGCAAGGCGCGCCGCTGAGCACTGAGGGGGCTGAGCGCCGAGAAGCTGAACGCCGAGGGGGGCTGGCTCGCCATCCCGGTTGGGGTGACCGCCCGGCTGGGGTGACCGCCGGGTCGGGGTGACCGTTTGAGACGATTGGAGTCGCACGGGCGCCGCGTCCGCCACCCTTCGCGGTGGCCGGTTTTGCGGTTCCGCCTCGGTCAGCCGCCCGAAGATCTTCTAGACAATTAACGTCGATTACGGGTCGTTAACCGGCTGGATCCGACGCCTGTCCTGTCATTGTGCCGCGCAACATGTTGTTGGCGCGCGACTTGGCGCCGCAAGGTGTCCCAACCTGAGATAGAATTCTCAACAAGCCATATACATCGTCAAATATGTAGAGCGGTGTCAGAGGGTTACAGTCACGTGACCGCGTATTAAAATCGGGATTTGTCTCTATCGTTAAACGCTTCCCTAAAAAGTTAACTCATCCCCAAAATTTTCGTCAGCTCTCGGTGCATTTTGCACTTGCTCATCCAGGCGCCAAAGGTTAAGCACGTAGCGGGAAGCGAGGAGTGCGTTATGCCTTCAGTAACAGTTAGTGGCGCGTTCGGAACAAGCACGAACGGCAAGGTTCTGGTTAATTTCACATCGAACCAGCTGGCGTCAGCCGCGTATAATCAGCTGATGGATCGCAGTGCCCTGGGTTATGGCGGAGGCACGGTTCCAGGATTTCTGGTAACCGATGGAAGCACTGCCACCATCCCGGCGGGAACGCTGATTACCGGTGTGGGTATGAACGACACGGTGGTCGGTGGCCCACTCCTGCCCGCGCCAACGACATTGACGGATGGCAGCACAGTGGCAAATCAGCTCATTCTGCTGGACGCTGGCGCCAACGCCAACCTCACTGTCGGCATGGGCAGCGGCATGATTTTCGCCTCTGGCAACGATACCGTTTCAGTCTCGGCCGATGGCTGGCTGGTCGGTGCCGACGCCGGGGTGCAGGTAACGGCGACCGGTGCGGACACCTTGTTCGCGAGCGGAGCGGCCACCTTGAATGCGAACGGTAACGATACCGTGTTCGGGGGCAACGGCGCGACGGTGAACGCGGGTGGTGGCGCCCTGATCTACATCGGTGGGACCTCCGCGGGGACCGTCGATGGCGGTTCCGGCACGATGACGGTATTCGGTGCCAGCAATCAGACCTTCAACATTGGTGCGGGTAACGACACCATTGTCGGCGCGAATAACTCGTTGGGCGACACCGTGAACGCGACTGGGGTCGGCCTCACGACATATTTTGGTGGCGACAATTCCTCCGTCACGTTCACCGGCAACAATTCCGGAAACCTGTTCATCGGTGAGAGCAGCGCAGGAAGCGGCGAAACCATCAACGCCGCCGGCGCGAGTGGTCAAAACGCCTTCTTCGCCGGTGCCGGCAACGACTCCATCGTTGGTGGCAAGGGTGGTGGCAACGCGCTGTTCGCCGGTGCGGGCAACGATACACTGACCGGTGGCGGTGCTGGCAACAACCTGTTCGGGTTCGTGGCCGAGAGCACCAGCAACCACGTGACGGTCACGGATTGGAACAATACCGACGTTCTGTATCTCGGCACCGGTGTCAGCGTCATGAACCAGACCGTAAGCAACGGCAGCCTGTCCATGACCCTGAGCGACAACACCACGATTACCTTCACCGGTGTGTCCGCCGACATTGGCTCTGGCAACATCCTTACCTGATCTGCGCGAAATCCTGTTTCCCGAAAGGCCCGCTATCTCTGGCGGGCCTTTTTCGTATCAAGCCCGGTAGTAGCCACCGGAAACGCGAAAATACGGGCGCCTCTGTTCCTAAAAAACGTCGCGACGTCTTTTGTCGGCGATAGATTTCTGCCTGAGCCGCGGTCGACCCCGCGTCAAAACCCGAACATATGATCGAGCGAAAATCCGCCTTTCTCATTCATCCGGCCATGGTAGCCGAACAATCGGCAGGTCGCGTCGCGAATCAGGATATAACCATCCTGGCCGGAAGCGGCGAGATCACCGGGCGCGAACATCGTCTCGGGCCGGACCAGACTCGAGCCGGAGGCGGGAATGCTGATCTCTCGGCGGGCAATCTCCTGCCCGGTGCCCGCGTGTAAAATCAGGCTGGTCTCCGAACGCGCCTGCGAGGGCAGGGATGCCGGATAAATCAGCACCGCGTAACCCCAGCAGCCCGCCTCGCCCAAGCGCAGGAACAGCCGGGTGGAGAGTCCAGGCGGCGGCCCGGAATAGGATTGTGGCTCGTCGCGCCAGGTCATTACGGTATTGAAAATATGCGCGCCGAAACTGGTTTCCGCCTCGTGCCCGCTGGTCCGATCTGTCGCGCGGATCAGGGCATGCAGCCAGCCATCGGCATCACCGCCATCTCTGAAATCATAAACCAGCTCGCCATGGCCGCCCTCCGCCAGCGCGCCGTCGGCAACCACCGTATCCAGATCCATCGCGCAGGCGTGGTCGCGCGGCAGGTTGCCCAGGAAATGGCTGCCAACCCTTGTGCCGTCAGGCGCGAACATATCCAGCCGCACGGGCAGATTTATCTGGGTTTCCGCCATCGGCGTCGGCTGCACCTGGGTACGGAACCGGGTTCGTGGCAGAATCGGAAACGGTAGCAGGAAGCCGCGCCCCAGCAGCGATGACAGAGCCTTTATTTCCGGCTCGGGGCGCAAATCGGCGCGCTCCACATTCGGGTGCGCAATCCGGGTGCGCCCGCCCCGCACCACCTCGTAGCGGGGCCGCACCATATGTCGGCCAGCGCGAATTTCCACCTGTGCCGGCCAAAGCTTTCCCGGCAGCACGTCGTTCACCCGCACCGCGCGGGTGGCAAAGCCGGCAATTTCCCCGCGAATTGCAACGGTCGTATCATCCCCCATCCGGTTCAGTGCCACCGCACCGTCGGGAATCAGCGTCGCGTGACTATTCTGTATCCAAAGAATAACCTCCTCGCCGCCATCGGGGGCCGGCAGTCCGGCATAGCGGTCCGACGGCCAGGCATTGGCATCATGCGTGCACGAAAGGCTTGGTCCATCGGGCGCGTAGGTATCCAGGGCGTATTTCACCACATCGTGCCCTGCCGCGCCGATCACGTGCACGAATAACTGCCCACAAAATTCCGGGAGCCGGAACCTCGCCCGTAACTCGCGGCTGTCTATCCGCACGCCGGCCGGGCCGGGTCGCACGAATTCCTGCCATTCCGCCAGCACCGCGCCATCGGCATCGAAAAGGCGGAGCCACAGGCGAACATCCGTCGCTCCATAACCGGCCCAGTAATTTGCCGTTATCAGCGTGGTCGAAAGCCCGTTCTGGTCACGAAAAAACGCGAGGTTGGTGGCAAAATTCAGCCGGTCGAGGTAGCGGCGCTTGTTGGTCAGCATTGTCTCCGGCAGCCGCGCGGCATCGAGGCTCAGCAACTGTGCCCCGGGTGGTGCCAGCCTGCTGAGCCGCGCCAGCACCCGTTCTGCCTCGAAGGCGGCAACCAGCACGACCTCGGCGCCGCTTTCGCGCAATTGCGTCACCGGCTGTGCGGTCGTGCCGCACACCGCCGTGCCCACGGCGTGCACGTCCTGCACGTAAACCCCAATCGGTGCCGGCAGGTCGGGGTAAAGCGCGAGCAGGGCAGGGGCCAGCCCGTCCAGGTCCACCAGCGCCAGGCGTCGTCCGGCCAGATCCGCATAAAGGCGTTCTATCGCGGTCGCCGCCAACGGGTGGGCCAGCGCCTTGTAAAGCACGTTGCCACCCTGGCGCTGGTCGAAGGTCTGAATGGTCAGCATGGTTCTATCCCGTCAGAAGCGCCACCCGCCCGCTCCAGGCAGGCGCGCAGGGCGGCCGCCGCGCGGGGCGTATCGTCCAGGGCCGCGGCATTCCAATTCTCCAGCCGGCCGGCATAGCGCCGGATGCGCCCGTTGGCCAGCAGCGCATCGGTGAAGGCGCCAATCCGGCGCGACGTTCCGGGCAGCCCCGCCACCAGTACCGGCGCATCGGTCGCCGCGGCTTCTGATATCATCGATACGCTGTCCCCGGTTACCACCACCGTATCGGCACAGGCCAACAAGCCGAGGTAAGGGTTTTCTCCGTCGCCATCCCAGAAAAACACATCGGGTCGCCCCGCCAGTGTGGCGCGTAGCGCGGCCAGGGCTTCCGGCGTCGTCCGCCGTGACGGGGTCAGCGCAATCCCCGCGCCGGCGGCGCGGGCCATTTCCACCAGGCTTTGGCCGAGCTCGCGCGCGGTCGCGGCATCAAACCGCAACCGCCCATTGCCGCCCCCGATCAGCACCGAAATCAGATAGCCGCCCAATCCGGCGAATCGCGGCGCCCAGACCACCCGCGCCGCCTGTAGCGCCTCTGGCGTCACCCGGTGCAGCGCGGTGCGGGTCACCATCACGTTCCGGCCGGTCAGTCGATCATGTGGTTGCACAATCACGAGATCAAATCGTCTCGGGTCCAGCCTTGGGTTCTGCACCTGCACCGCCACATGGCCGCGCGCGCGCAAAGCCGCCCCCACCGCCGCGGACTTGCCACCGCAGCCAATCATCAGCCGCGGCGCCGCGGCTAAATCCACCCCCGCGGTCGCCAGTGGGTCTGGCCAGAAGCGCGCCGGCAGATGTTGCCACACGCCGCGGGGCGCCAGTGTCCGGCAGTCCACCGCGAGGCCCGCGCGCTCGGCCAGGCCAAGCGCCTGGTTGCGCAATCCGACCAGGTCCTCGGTCAGAACCAGCGCCACTTCAGGCATGGTCGCGACAGATAAAGCCCCCGCCCAGAACGCGCTCACCCTGATAGAAAACACAGGCTTGGCCTGGGGCTGGCAGAGCCGGCGTGGCCAGCCGCACATGCGCGCCAGCGCATCCGTCCGGAGTAACCTGCGCCGGCCGCACATCATCCCGCGCGCGCAGCTTCACCCCGCACTCCAGTCCCGCCGCTGGCGGATCGATCAGCCAGTTGACTTCATTCAGGTAAAACTCATGGCGTCCCTGGTCGCGCCGGCCCACCACGATCCGGCGCGTTTCCGGCTCAATCCGCACCACCACGCGGCCATCGGCAACGCCGAGCCGGCGTGCCTGCCCCACCGTGTAGCGGGCAATTCCGTCATGCCGGCCAAGTACCAGGCCGTTCGTATCCACGATCTCGCCCGGCTGCAGCGCTTCCGGGTGGTGGCGGCGCACCGTCTCGGCGTAGCTGCCCTGCGGCACGAAACAGATATCCTGGCTGTCCGGCTTGTCCGCGACCGCCAAACCAAATTCCGCCGCGCACGCGCGCACCGCCCCCTTGTCCGGCATGTCGCCCAAGGGAAAGCGGGCGCGCGCCAGTTGGGCGCGGGTGGTGGCGAACAGAAACCAGCTCTGATCGCGCGTGCCGTCACGCGCGCGGTGCATTTCGGCGCCATCCGGCCCCGCCACCCGCCGCACATAATGTCCGGTCGCCAGGGCCTCCGCCCCGAGTTCGTCCGCGAGTGCCAGCAAATCGCGAAATTTCACAGTCTGGTTGCAGCGCACGCACGGCACCGGGGTTTCCCCGCCGGCGTAGCTGCGCGCGAAGGGCGCCATCACCTCGGCGGCAAACCGCGCCTCGGCATCAACCACGTAATGGGCAATGCCAAGCCGGTCCGCGACGCGTCGGGCGTCGTGAATGTCCTGCCCGGCGCAGCACGCGCCCTTGCGCCCTTGCGCGGCTCCGTGGTCGTAGAGTTGCAGCGTCACGCCGATGACTTCATGGCCCTCGGCGTGCAGCAACGCGGCAACCACGCTGCTATCCACCCCGCCAGACATGGCCGCCACCACCCGCATGGTTTCGCCGGCGCTATTTCTGCGCGTTACGCACGGCGCTGGGCAGGCGCACGGTCAGCCCATCCAGCGCCTCGGTCATCACGATCTGGCACCCCAGGCGTGAGGTTTTTTCCAGGCCGAATGCCAGGTCCAGCATATCTTCCTCGTCTTCGGTCGGTCGGGCCAGTCGATCGAACCATTCCGGCCCGACGATCACATGGCAGGTCGAACAGGCCAACGAGCCTTCGCACGCGCCTTCGATATCCACCCCATGGCGGTGCGCGATTTCCAGCACCGACAGGCCGAGTGGCGCGTCCACTTCACGCGCCGTGCCGTCTTTTTCCACGAAAGTCATCTTGGGCATGCGCTCTCCGGGGCGGGCGGGGGCGGCGCGGTTGGCGCGCCGGCAAGGGTTGCGATACGCGATGTCAGCACCGCGACCGCGCGCGCCACATCGGGCTGCGAGGTAGTCCGTCCCAGCCCGACGCGCAAGGATTGGCGGGCCTCGGCCTCGCTCAGCCCCATCGCGCGCAGCACGCGTGACGGTGCCACCGCGGCTGAGGAACAGGCCGAGCCGGTGGACAGGCAAAGCTCCGGCACCGCCCGCAGCAGCGCCTGCGCGTCCACCCCTGGCAAGGTCAGGTTGAGGTTACCCGCCACCCGGCGGGTCACGCTGCCATTCACCCGCAGGCTGGGCAAAGCCTCGCGCAGCCCAGCCAGCAGCGTGTCGCGCAGCGTGGCCAGGCGCCGCGTCTCGGCGTCCATTTCGGCCAATGCCAGGCGACACGCGGCGCCAAACCCGACAATCAGTGGCACCGGCAGCGTGCCGGGGCGCAGGCCCCGCTCCTGGCCGCCGCCGAACATCAGCGGTGCCAGCCGCACCCGCGGCCGCCGGCGCACATACAGCGCGCCAATGCCCTTGGGGCCATAAACTTTATGTCCGCTCAGCGACATCAAATCGATCCCGGCGATGTCGAGGGGAATCCGCCCGGCGGCCTGCGCGGCGTCGGTATGAAACAACGCTCCCGCCGCGCGGGCGCACGCCGCCAGGGCCGCCACGTCCTGAATGACGCCGGTTTCGTTGTTCACGCTCATCACACTCACGAGCAGCGTTGGCACCGCCAGCGCCGCCGCCAGTGTCTCGGGCGCCAGCATCCCATCCCGGTCCACTGGCAGCACCACCGGCTCGAAGCCGGCCTCGGCCAACCCCCGTACCGCGCCCAACACGCAATCATGCTCGGTCGCGGCGGTTATCACGCGGCGCCGGTCGCTCGCGCCGAAGCGGGCGGCATGGCGGGCGGCGCCCAGTATCGCCAGGTTATTGGCCTCGGTCGCTCCCGAGGTAAACACAATCTCGCGCGGCTCCGCGCCAATCAGCGCCGCCACATAGCCCCGCGCCTCGGCCACCGCGGCCTCGGCCGCGCGGCCCATCTCATGCTCGATGCTGTGGGCGTTGCCGAACCGGCCGGAAAACCAGGGGAGCATGGCCTCCACCACACGCGGGTCGCACGGCGTGGTCGCGTGGTGGTCGAGATAGATCAGGGGTTCGCTCACGAGGCGTGCGCCTGGCTCGCGGCTAGGGCCTGATACGCGGCAATGAAGCCGTCCGCGTCGGGCGGGCTCACATTCCAGGGTAGGGAGACGCGAATGGCCTCTGCCGCCGCCGCGTCATAGCCCATGGCGCGCAGCACGGCGCTTGGCGCCACCTTGCCGGAACTGCACGCGGCTCCCGCCGAAACGGCATACCCCGCCAGGTCCAGCGCCATCACCTGGGTGAGGGCGGCGTGACCCGGCAGCACCAGGCACGATGTATTGGCCAGCCGTGGCGCACCGGCGCCCGCAACCCTTGCGCCCACGGCTACAGCCGCCGCCTCGATCCGGTCGCGCAGCGCGCCGAGTTTCGCCTGCTCGGTGTCCCGAGCGCCAATAGCCGCCCGGGCGGCGGCGGCGAAACCGGCAATCGCGGCAACCGGCGGCGTACCCCCGCGGCGGCCCCGTTCCTGTCCGCCGCCGCGCCATATCGGGCTTAGCGCCGCCTCGGCCTCGGGGTCCAGCAGCAGGGCGCCGGCGCCATGCGGGCCGCCGAGTTTGTGCGACGCTAGCGCCAGGCTGTGCGCGCCCGTATCCGCCAGGTTCACCGCCAGACGGCCGGCGGCCTGCACCGCGTCGACATGCAGCCAGGCCCCGCGCGCCCGGCATAGTTTCGCGGCTTCCGCGATCGGGTGCAGCACCCCGGTTTCGTTGTTGGCCAGCATCAGGGCGACCACCGACTTGCCATGCCGGGAGAGGGCGCTGTCCAACTCCTCCAGATCCACCTCTCCGTCCGGTGCCACCATCAGCGTCTGGGCATCCGGCATCGCGTCGCGCACGGCATCATGCTCGGTTGCCCCCATCAGCCCATGGCGGCCAGCGCCCAGCCCGCGCAGCGCCAGCACATTCGCCTCTGTCCCGCCCGAGACGAACACCACGCCGGCCGGTCTGGCGCCAAACAGCAAGGCCAGGGTTTCGCGGGCGGTTTCCAATGCGTCGCGGGCAGCACGCCCCGCGCCATGCACCGAGGCGGGGTTGCCCGCCAGCCGCGAAGCGTCCAGCCAGGCGGCCTCGGCCTCGGGGCGCAGGGGTTCGCTCGCATTGGCATCGAGGTAAATGCGCGCGGTTTCGCGCGGAGTTCGAGGCGGGATGGCGGTCATTGACAAAAAAACATGAAAAGCATGCGACAATTCCGTGTCCATTGCGGTGGGTTGGACATAATATAGTTCGAGCGGGCTGCCAGCGTCGGGGTGTCGGTGGCGGCCGGTTTGCATTTTCCGGGGGACGGTGTCGCCCGAAGATGGACAAAAAGGATTTCAGGGGGTTCCGCGTCGACGGAAGCGACGCCAAGCCACAAATCGGTGGGCCGGATACCGGCGCCAGGCCAAACGGGTGAAACGTGATCGCGGCCATCTCCGGCCGGTCGATCTGACATGGGTAGTGACGAGACATGCCTGAAGTGATGTTTGCGGGTCCTGATGGACGGCTCGAAGGCCGTTACCACCACAGCAAGGAAGCCGGCGCCCCGCTGGCGCTGGTTCTGCACCCGCACCCGCTGCATGGCGGCACCATGAACAACCGTATCACCTATGCCATGTACCAGGCCTTCCAGCGTCTGGGCTTTTCGGTCATGCGCTTCAACTTCCGCGGCGTCGGCCGCAGCCAGGGCCGGTATGATGGCGGTATCGGCGAAATCGGGGATGCCGCCGGCGCGCTCGACTGGATGCAGGCGGTCAACCCCAATAGCGGCGGTTTGTGGATCGCCGGATACTCCTTTGGTGCCTTCGTCGGCATGCAGTTGCTGATGCGTCGCCCGGAAATCTCGGGCTGGGTCAGCGTCGCGCCGCCGGCCAACCACTACGATTTCGGCTTTCTCGCCCCGTGCCCGTGTGGCGGGTTGATGTTGCACGGTGACTCCGACGAATTGGTCCCCGAGCCCGCGGTCAAGAAGCTGGTCGATAAGCTCAACACCCAGAAGGGCGTGCAGGTCGATTACCGGGTGTTTGCCGGCGCTGACCATGTGTTTGCCAGCCACGCCGAGGCGGTGGCCGAGGCGCTCGAGGATTACGTCGGCAAAACCATCGCCCGCCGCGCCATGGCGCTCGCCGCGGACTAAGCCTCGCGCTGGCGGCTGCCGGGGGCAAAGCCCGGCGCCTCGTCTGCAAGCCGCGCCAGCCGCACATGATCGCGCCAGGCACCGGCAATGAACAGGTAGCGCGGCGAAAACCCCTCGCGGCGAAACCCCAGCCGCGCGAGCAGCGCCAGTGACGGCGCGTTGCCTGGCTGCACATTCGCCTCCACCCGGTGCAGGCCAAACGCGTCGAAGGCCAGCCGCACCAGGCTCCCCACCGCCTCGGTCATCAGCCCCTGCCCCGCCATGTCGCGCAGGCCATAGAAGCCGAGATAGGCGCTGCACAGCGCGCGGTGCACGATCTCGGTCAGGCTCACCACACCGACCAGCGCGCCGGTTTCGGCGAGGCGCGCCAGTCGCACCTCGCGGTTGGGCAGGGCGCAATCCGCCAGCCAGGCGGCAAATCCCGTTTCGTCCACCGGCGGGGTCACCCACGGGGCGTGAAACTCACGGTTGGCGCGGTTGGCGGCAATCAGCATCGCCGCGTCCGCCGCGCCCGGCGGCGCCAGCACCACCCGTGGCCGATCGCTCAACACGGCAGGGTCACGCGCCCCCCTGGCATCGGCGCCGGCACCCCGGTGGTGCTGGGCAGGCTGAGCGGTAGTCCAGCGAGAGACCGCGCGGCGAGAAAGCCGAAGCACTGCGCCTCCAGCGCATCCCCATTCCAACCCACGGCTTCGACTGGCGCCACCGAAACGCCGAGCGTCTCGGTCAGCCCCCGCATCAGGCTCGGGTTGTGCCGCCCGCCGCCGGTGACCAGCCATCTCACGGGCCGCGGCGCCACCCGCGCCGCCGCGCCGGCAACAAATGCCACCAGCGTCGCCGCGCCATCCTCGAGCCCCAGCGTCATCAAGCCACTGGTCGCCAGCCGCGCGGAAAACGCGAGCCGGTCGAGCGATTTCGGCCAGGGGCGCGCAAAAAACGGGTCGGCCAGCAGCCACGCCAGAATCTCACCCGCCGGTCTACCCGCGGCTGAATAGCGCCCGTCGCGGTCGCACATATCGGCGCCCAGGCGGCGCACCCAATCGTCCAGCGGGCCGTTACCGGGCCCGATATCGGCGGCCGCGATGCTGCCGTCCGCGTTCAGCAGGGTCAGGTTGGCGACCCCGCCCAGGTTCAGTATCGCCAGGGGCCGCGGCAGCGCCTCCGCCAGGGCCGCGTGGTAAAGCGGCGCGAGCGGCGCGCCTTGCCCGCCCGAAGCCACATCGGCGGCACGGAAATCATGCACGACGCTCAGCCCGGTTGCCCGTGCCAGCCGCGCGGCATCACCGATCTGCCAGGTCCGGCGTCGGTCCGGCTGGTGCAGAATGGTCTGGCCATGAAAGCCTATCAGATCGGCCGGCCAGCCGAGCGCGCGCACCGCCGCGGCATGGTATTCGGTCAAGGTGGCTTCGATCGCGCGCAGGTCGGCGTCCGCCGTGTCGAGCCCGGGGGCGCGCGCCAGCAGGTCCGCGAGGCGGGCCCGAAATTCCCCTGTGTAGGGAAGCGTGATCGTCGGGCCGAGCTCGGCGATGGTGGTGCCATCGGTCAGGATCGCGGCGGCATCGACCCCATCGAGCGACGTGCCGCTCATCAGCCCGATCACCCGCCGCAAGCCTGGCATGGCCCGGAGGGGCGTCATTGCAGGCTTCGGCTCGCCATTTCCCGCGTGGCGGCACTGAGGTCCGGCGCGTCCAGCAGGTGTTGCAGGGCCGCGCGCATATGCCCCTGTCGTCGCGCCTCATGTCGGCGCCACTGGCCCAGCGGCGGCACCAGCCGCGCCGCGATCTGCGTGTTGGTGGCATCTATCCGCAATATCGCCTCGGCCAGAAACCGGTAGCCTTCGCCGCTTTCCAAGTGGAATCCGACCGGGTTCGCCATCGCGAAAGCCCCGATCAACGCATAGAGGCGGTTGGGGTTGGTCCAGCTGAAATCCGGGTGGCGCGTCAAGGCCCGAACCCTGTCCAGGGTTTCCGGCAGCGGCGCGCTGGCCTGCAACGCGAACCATTTATCCAGCACCAGATCCTGGTGCCGCCACTGTG
>JAJXVA010000043.1 GCA_021782435.1 Pseudomonadota bacterium | reverse complement strand
AGCGCGCCCCTTTTCCGCTCGGGATACGGGGGCTTGCCGAGGGCGCGGACTATAGCGGGGGGTTTGGTCCTGTCAACGCCAGCGTTACCGGTCTGCTCATTTTTCGGCGCACAGCAGATAGTTGACCCCGAGATCGCGGCTGATGTGGAAGCCGCCGGTGAGGCCGGGGCGCAACCCCGCGGTTTCGATCACGCGCAGGCCGGCGGCGCGGCAGGCGGCGGCCAGCCGGGTGGGCGGCAGGAAACGCCGCCAGTCATGGGTGCCGGTGGGGAGCAGGCGGAGCACGTATTCAGCGCCGAGCTTGGCCTCGATGAAGGACCTGGGCGTGCGGTTGAGCGTGGACAGGAACAGGCGCCCGCGCGGATTGAGCAGGCCGCTCAGGGTTGCCAGGAAGGCCTCGGGATCGGCCACGTGTTCGATGACTTCGAGCGCGGTGACGGCGTCGAAGCGCGCGCCCTCGGCCAGCAGGGTTTCGGCGGAGGTCTGCCGGTAGGTGAGCGGCAGGTCGGGCGGGGCGTGGGCCATGGCGGCGGCGATGGCCTGGCCCGCGGCATCGATGCCAAGCACGGTGTGGCCGCGGCGGGCCAGCGCCTCGGCGGCGATGCCGGCGCCGCAGCCGACATCGAGCAGGGTGACCGGGGTGGCGGCGGGCAGGCGGGCGGTGATCCAGCCGATGCGTGCCGGGTTCATGGCATGCAGCGGGCGCATGGGGCCGCGCGTGTCCCACCAGCGTGACGCCAGGGCGTCGAACTTCGCGATTTCCGCCGAATCGAGACTCGCCGCGGTCATGAGAGGGGGCCGATCCTGGTTGGTGTCGCGGCGGGGAGGCGTAATGCCGCGCCCCTGGTTTATCCCGGCTTGCCAGTGACAGGGCAAGCCGATAGGGATGCCCGCCCCGATGGCGGCCCGCGATACGCCGCGATTTCAGGCGGAAATGGGTGGGCATGGCGCGGCTGGTGATGAAATTTGGCGGCACGTCGGTCGCTGATCCGGAGCGGATACGGGCGGCCGCGGCGCGGGTGAAGCGGGAAGTGACGTCGGGCCACGAGGTGGCGGTGGTGGTTTCGGCCATGGCCGGCGCCACCAACCAGCTGGTGGGCTGGTGCCAGGCGCTTTCCCCCCTGCACGACGCACGGGAATACGACGCGGTGGTGGCGAGCGGCGAACAGGTGACCGCCGGCCTGATGGCGATTGCCTTGCAGACCGCGGGCGTGGAGGCGCGGTCCTGGCAGGGCTGGCAGATACCGGTATATACCGACGAGGCGCACGGCAAGGCGCGGATCGAGCGGATCGCGGCGGACACCCTGCTGGGCCGGATGCGGGCGGGCCAGGTGCCGGTGGTGACGGGATTTCAGGGCGTTGCGCCCAACCACCGCATAACGACGCTGGGGCGCGGGGGGTCGGACACCTCGGCGGTGGCGCTGGCGGCGGCGCTGGGCGCGGACCGGTGTGACATTTACACGGATGTCGAGGGGGTTTTCACCACCGATCCGCGGATCGCGGCGCGGGCGCGCAAGCTGGACCGGATCTCCTACGAGGAGATGCTGGAACTGGCCTCGGTTGGCGCCAAGGTGCTGCAGACCCGCAGCGTGGAACTGGCGATGAAGGAACGCGTGCGGGTGCAGGTGCTGTCGAGCTTCACCGACGCGCCGGGCACGCTGGTGGTGGGAGAGGACGAGATCGTGGAAAAGGAACTGGTGTCGGGCATCGCGTATTCCCGGGACGAGGCGAAGGTGACGGTGCGGCGGGTGCCGGACCGGCCGGGGATAGCGGGGCTGATATTCGGCGCGCTGGCGGAAGCCAATGTGAACGTGGACATGATCGTGCAGAATGTGGCGGCGGACGGCACGACGGATATGACCTTCACGGTGAGCCGCGCGGATTTCCCGCGCGCGGAGGCGGTGCTGCAGGCGGCGCACGACCATATTCCGTTCGCGGAGATACTGACCGACCCCGATGTGACCAAGATCAGTGTGGTGGGGGTGGGCATGCGCAGCCATGCGGGGGTGGCGGCGACGATGTTCCGCACGCTGGCCGAGCGGTCGATCAATATCCAGGTGATTTCGACCAGCGAGATCAAGGTCAGTGTGCTGGTGGCGGCGGAATATACCGAGCTCGCGGTGCGGGCCCTGCATACCGCCTATGGGCTGGATGGCTGAGATGACGGGCAGGAGGGTGCCGCCGGCACTGGCCGCGCTGTGGGCGCGGGGAACGGAGTTTCTCGGTAGCGAGACCGCGCTGCTGGGCGGCGCGATGAGCTGGGTTTCGGAGCGGCACCTGGTGGCCGCGATTTCGAATGCCGGGGGATTCGGGGTGATTGCCTGCGGCGCGATGTCGCCGGAATTGCTGGAGGCGGAAATTGCCGCCACCCAGGCCCTGACGGACCGGAATTTCGGCGTGAACCTGATCACCATGCATCCCCGGCTGATGGATTTGATCGGCGTGTGCCATGCCGCGCGGGTTTCGCATGTCGTGCTGGCGGGGGGTGTGCCGCCGGGACCGGCGGTGAAGGCGGTGCGCGATGGCGGCGCGCGCCTGATCGCGTTCGCGCCGGCGCTGGTGATGGCGAAGCGGCTGGTGCGCCTGGGCGCGGAAGCGCTGGTGATCGAGGGGTCGGAAGCGGGGGGGCATATCGGGCCCGTATCGCTGACGGTGCTGGCTCAGGAAATTCTGCCGCACATGCAGGACGTGCCGGTGTTCGTGGCGGGCGGTCTGGGCAGGGGCGAGGCGGTTGCCGCCTATTTGCGGCTGGGGGCCGCGGGGGCGCAACTGGGCACGCGCTTTGCCGCCGCGCGGGAATCGATCGCGCATCCGCGGTTCAAGCACGCGTTCATTCGCGCCAACGCGCGCGATGCCATGCCCTCGGTGCAGATCGACGAGCGATTTCCGGTGATACCGGTGCGCGGCCTCGTGAACCAGGGCACGCAACGCTTCATTGCCCACCAGATCGCGACACGGGACCGTTTCCTTTCAGGGGAATTGACGAAGGAGGCGGCGCAGCTCGAGATTGAGCATTTCTGGGCGGGCGCCCTGCGCCGGGCCGTGATCGATGGTGATGTGGAGGAGGGGTCGGTGATGGCCGGCCAGTCGGTCGGCATGGTGACCGCCGAACAGAGCGTGGCGGAGATCATTGACGAGCTGGTGGCGCAGGCGGCGCGGGCGCTGGCTTAGCGTCGGGCCGGGGCGGCGGGCGGCGCGCTAGCCGCCGAACACCGCCTGGAACCGTTCCACCGCCCAATCGACCTCGGCCTCGGTGATGACGAGCGGCGGCGCGATGCGGATGGTGTGTTCGTGGGTTTCCTTGCACAGAATGCCGAGGTCGCGCAGGCGCTTGACGTAGGGTTTGGCGCCGCCGGCATCCGCGTGGAGTTCGAGCGCCAGCATCAGCCCCCGCCCGCGGGCTTCGCGCACGGTATTGGCGCTGAGGGATTGCAGCCCCGCCAGCAGCCGCGCCCCCTGGCGCGCGGAATTCTCGATCATGCCTTCCTCGACCAGCACGCGCATGGCGGCGCGGGCGACGGCGCAGGCGAGCGGGTTGCCACCGAACGTGCTGCCGTGTTCAACGGGATTGAGCACGAACAGCACCTCACGCGGGGACAGCACGGCGGATACCGGATAGAACCCGCCGGAGAGCGCCTTGCCGACCAGGGTGAGGTCGCTTTCGATCGCCTCGTGTTCCTCGGCAAGTAATTTACCGGTGCGTCCGAGACCGGTCTGGATTTCATCGAGGATGAGCAGAACGCGGTGTTCGGTGCAGAGGCGCCTGGCCTCGCGCAGATATCCGGCGGGGGGGATGATGACCCCGGCCTCGCCCTGGATGGGCTCGACCAGGAAGGCGACCGTGTTCGGGGTGATGGCGGCGGCGAGGGCGGCGGCATCGCCGTAGGGGACCACTTTGAAGCCGCCGCTGAAGGGGCCGAAATGGTGGCGCGAGGTGGGATCGGTCGAGAAACCGACGATGGCGATGGTGCGGCCGTGGAAATTCTCGGTGCAGACGATGACTTCCGCCTGTTCGTCGGGCACGCCCTTGATTTCGTAGCCCCATTTGCGGGCGACCTTGAGCGCGCTTTCGACCGCTTCGGCGCCCGAGTTCATGGGCAGGACCTTGTGGCTGCGGGTGAGCGCGCAGAGATCCTCGTAGAACGGGGCCAACTGGTCGTGGTGGAAGGCGCGGCTGGTGAGGGTCAGGCGTTGCGCCTGCGCGACCATGGCTTCGAGAATTTTCGGATGGCAGTGGCCCTGGTTGACCGCGGAATAGGCGGACAGACAGTCGAGATATTTCCGGCCCTCGAGATCCCACACCCAGACCCGCTCGCCGCGGGTCAGCATGACGTCGAGCGGCTTGTAGTTGCTGGCGCCGAGTTCCTGCTCGACCGCCAGGTGGTGCAGGGTGAGCGCGGAGTGGCGGGGCGTTTCGGGCAACGAATCCATGACGCTACCTCCTGTGCTGGCGTGAACTCAGACGGTCGCGGGCGCCATGACGCTCGAGCGGTCGAGCCGTAATGTCATGCAGTAGGCGCCGCCGCCGGAGAGGATGAAGGGCACCAGGTCGACGTTGCGAACGGTGTAGCCGCGTTCGGCGAGCCGGGCGCGCAGGCGTTCCGGCGCGGTGGCCATGATGACGGTGCGGTCGAGCGATACGGCATTGACGCAGAAGGCGGCGGCGTCTTCGTCGGTGGCCTCGATCAGGTCGTCGGCGGCGACATGGTCGCGGATGGTGGCGAGGCCGCGCGCGTCGAATGCCTTGGGGTAATACAGCACCTCGCCGCCGGAGAGCGGGCAGAAGCAGGTATCGAGGTGGTAGAAGCGCGGGTTGACCAGTTCGAGTTGAACCAGGCGGCGGGCGAAAAACGCGGCGATTTCATCGGCCGCGGCGGCGAGCGAGCGCTGGCCGTGGCCGGTCCAGAAGAATTGCCGGCGCACGTCCCAGATACAGTCTCCGGCACCTTCCTGGAAGCAGCCATCGGGCAGTTGGCCGATTTCGTCGAGCAGCCCGCGGCCGCGGAATGCCTCGAAGGCGGCGCGATAGGGCGCTTCCTCGCCCTGGCGTTGCGGGTGGGCGAAGCGGGCCGGCAGCACCCGCCGGTCGAGCACGATGCCGGCATTGGCGGGGAATACGAGATCGGGCAGGCCGGCGACGGACGGGACGATTTCGACCTGGGCGCCGGCCTGCCGAAGCGCGGCGTGCAGATCGGCGGCGCCGGCGCGGGCGCGCGCCTGCCAGTTGGCCCGGTCGCGGGCCCAGGCGTCCGGGTCCATCCATGGATTGATGACGTAGCTGACATCGAATTGTGCGGCATCGACGACCATGTAGCGCGGCAGGTGGGGGTGCGCGGCGTCGCGGATCATTTGGTCCATCGGCGTCTCCTGGATGGCGGGATGGGAAGTCGGCCGCGATACTGTGGGCCCGAAGCGCGGAACGGGGAACTTGGCAAGTTGCGCGATCTCGCGCCCGCGCCGGCAGTTTGCTAAGGGGAAATGTACGATCTGCGCAGAGGGTGGTTTGTGACGGACCGGGTGGACGACGAATTGCTGGCGCTGTTGCGCGAGGATGCCCGCCGGCCGGTGACGCAACTGGCGGCGATACTCGGCATTTCGCGCGCGACCGTGCAGGCGCGGATCGATCGGCTGCGGGTGTCCGGGCGGATACTGGGGTTCACGCTACGCCTGCCGGCCTCGGAAGGGCGGGGGCGGGTGCGCGCGATTGCGATGCTCGCGGTCAGTGGCGAGGCGATCGAGAAAGTGCCGCGTGCCTTGCAGCGCCTGCCGGATGTGGTGGCGGTTTACAGCACCAATGGCCGCTGGGACCTGATCGCCGAATTGGATAGCGCGGATCTGGTGAGTTTTGACGAGGCGTTGGGGCGTATTCGCAAGATCGATGGCGTGGTGGCGACCGAAACCAGCCTGAAACTGGCCCGCGTCGCCGGCTGATGAACCCCCGGCTGGGGCCGGATGCGGTGGCGGGTGGACGGGGATGGGGCGCGATGGGCGGCGCGGTGGGGTCGGCCGGGGGGAAGCTGGTCAGGTATCGCCGCCCGCGCGGAGGACCAGGGACCGGGTTGCGCCGCCCGGCCCGAACCTGCCGGCCTTCAACAAATTCCGCCAGACCGATGTGCCGAAGATCGCGATATAGGCGTAGCACAGGGCGGGTATCAGCAGGGCGGTGGCCAGGCCCGCGCGGTCGGCCAGCGTGCCGGTGAGCAGGGGGATGATCGCGCCGCCGACGATGGCGAGGCAGATCAGGCCGGAAGCCTCGGGGGTGTCGTCGCCCAGCCCCTCGATGGCGAGGGTGAAGATGGTGGGGAACTGGATGGAATTGGCGAGCCCGACCGCCAGCAGGCATAGGGCCGCCAGCCGGCCGTGACTTGCCGAGGAGGCGAGGGTGAGGGCGAGGGCGGTGACGGCGCAGAGCGCGAGCACCAGCCCCGGCGGGGCCTTGCGGAGCACGAGCGTGCCAAGGAACCGCCCGACCATGGCGCCGCCCCAATAGAGGGAAACCAGTTTGCCGGCGGTGACGGCCGCGACACCCAGCACGGAGGCCTGCATCAGATAATTGGCCATGGCGCTGCCGATGGCGACTTCGGCACCGACATAGGTGAAGATGGCGATGACGCCGAACAACAGGCGGCGATAGCCGAGCAGATGGCGGTAACTGCCGCCGCCGCGCTGATCGACCGGGGGCGAGATGGCGCGCCGCGACCAGGTGAACAGCCCGAGCGCCATGAGGGCGATGGCCATGGCGAGGAAGGGCAGAAGGAAGACATGCGCCTGGGCGTGGCGATAGGTGGCGAGCGCGGCGGGGCTGGGGCGCGCGGGCGGCGCTTTCAGGCTGGACAGGAACAGGATGGCGCCGATGGTGGGGCCGATGAAGGTGGCGAAGGAATTCAGTGCCTGGGCCAGGGTGAGGCGGCTTGGCGCGGTGGTGGCGGGCCCGGCGACCGCGACCACCGGATTGGCGGCCACCTGAAGGATGGTGATGCCCGAGGCGAGCACGAACAGAGCGGCGAGAAAACCGGGATAGGTGGCGAACCAGGCGGCGGCGGCGAACAGGGCCGCGCCCCCGGCCATGACGCCAAGGCCCAGGGTGAGGCTGCGAAGATAGCCGATGCGCCCGATCAGCCAGCCGGCGGGCGCGGAGATCAGGAAATAGGCGCCGAAGAAGCAGAACTGGGTCAGCATCACCTCGGCATAGGAGAGGGTGAACATGGCCTTGAATTTCGGCACCAGCGTATCGACCAGGTTGGTGCAGAAGCCGAAGGCGAAGAACATGGCCATCATCAGCGGGATGAGCCGACGGGCGTTGTCGCCGGGGATGGGGCTGGCCGACGCCGGGTTGGCGGCGGCGGGCTGCGGCGCGGTCACGGGGGGGGAGTTCGCCGCGCATAGGCCTGCATGGCGCGGGCGGCGCCGAGCAGGGCGGCGTTGGTATCGGTGATCAACAGGGTGGGGATCTCGGCGAGATAGGCGCGGAAGCGCCCCTTGTTCTCGAAGCGCTGGCGGAAGGCGGTGTCGTGGGGTTCGGTCAGAACGGTCGCGGCGACGCCCCCCGCCAGATATACCCCGCCCCGCGCGCCGAAGGTGAGGGCGACGTCGCCCGCGATGCTGCCCATGATGGCGCAGAACGTCTCGACCGCGCGCCGGGCCAGCGGATCGGGGGTCTGGCTGGCGACCGAAACCTCGGCCGGGGTGGCCCAGACGGCGGCCTGGCCCTCGATGGCCGCGAGCGCGCGGTAGAGGTTCAGCAGGCCCGGGCCGGCCAGCACGCGTTCGTTGGAGACGTGGCCGAATTCCGCGGCGAGGCGCTGCCAGATTTTCAGTTCCAGCGCGTCGGAGGGGGCGAAGCTGGCGTGGCCGAATTCGCCGACCACGACCGCATCGCCCAATTCATGGCGCACATGGGCCGAGGCGTTGCAGCCGGTGCCGGCGTTCAGGACCGCGCGGGTGCTGACGGACGGGGTAGCGGCGGCGGGCGGTGGGGTGGTGACATTGGCGGGCCCGGCGATGCGGCGCAGGTGTTCGGCCGGTATCACCGGGGCGGCCCAGGCGACCGCCGCGAGATCGTTGATCAGATGCACCCGGGGGACGCCGAGCGCGGTGGCGAGGCTGGCTTCGCTCGCGCGCCAGGCCACGTTGGTGAACGACACCGAGCCATCCACGACCGGCCCCGCGCAGGCGAAAACGGCGGCATCGAGCCGGGTCTGGCCGGTTCGGGCCAGGTAGTCCCGCGCGGCCGCCTCGAGGCCGGGGTAGTCGTGGCCGGGGAGGGCGAGCACCTCGGACAGGTGAATTTGCCGGTCGCGCAGGGTGGCCATGGCGAAGCGCGCATTGGTGCCGCCGATATCGCCCACCAGGCCGATCCGTTCGTTCGCTGGCATCGGGGGTGCTCCTGCTGCGCGGTGTGCCCTCCTTATAGACCGGGCCGGCGGTGAAGGAAGCGACAGGTTGGGGCTTCACAGGCGCGCGGGCAGTTGCTATCCACCGCGGCCTCGGCGGGTGCATAGCTCAGTTGGTAGAGCAGCTGACTCTTAATCAGCGGGCCCAAGGTTCGAATCCTTGTGCACCCACCAATGAAAACAAGGGGTTAAGTAGCGATTTTAGGCAATAAACCCCCGCTACGCTAATTATTGGGCTTCAATTGGGCTTCAGTGTTTGCCCGACAGGCGCCTCTGACCAGGCCATTGCCTCCATGCAGTGGGCATGGAGATTGCGGCCGTGACGTGGTTGGCGGGCCGGCGATCGAGCACTGTCTGGGCCCATGCCGTTGCTGCTCAGGTCACGGACCGTCCAGCGTCGAAGTCCGGCTTATCCCAACCAAGGTGCGTGGGATCGCGCTCCCTGGTGGAGCTGGGGAACAATCCGGCGATTTGGGTTGGCAAAGGCTTTGGGCCGTGTTCCAGGGTCAGCGGATCGGCTTCGGCATCCGGCGCAACACCTCCGCCAAAACTGTCAAAATCGCCAAAACCCGGTGGTTCGTGCGCTTGCGAGTGGGTTTCAGCAGGTCTGGCGAGTTTGGCAGGCGCTACCCACTCGTGACTCCTGGCCAGCGCGGTCAGGCGATCGGCCGGGTGGATCATGGCCGCAGGTCCGCGATTGCTGGATTGACGCGCCAGTCCCGGCGCGGCCTCCCGGTGGTGACAGTGCCCAGTGACGGTGGCGCCACCCACCCGCCATCGGCCAGCGATTCCAATGCCGCCAGCAGCCGCTTGGGGTCGCCGATGCCGGGGCCGATGCCGATCGGCAGGCGCCGCAATTCGCGCTCGTTGATGAAGGCCGGGATCGGCGTTTGTGAGACAAGCCACTTCGCCAAGGTTCGCGCATCCCGGTCGGCGGCTGGCAGTGCCGCCACACCGAAAGCGCGCGCGGCATGTGGCAAGGCGTAATCCAGCAGCCAGGCTGCAGCGGCCGTGAACGCGGCTTCGTCGATTTCCTCGAATGGGGTGACTTCCGCCGGATCGGCGCACCACCGAAGCGCGGTCAGGATCAAGGCCAGTCTTGCCGCCATGCCTGGCAATTTCCCGATCCAGCCAAGCATCAGTCCGGATGCGTGTTCCTCACGCGCGCGAACTGCCTGCCGAAACCGGTCCATGACTTGCCGGGCAGGCTCGGTGAACGGCACGGGCGCAGGATGAGGTGCAGTTGGCCAAGCTAGGCTGCGCAGGCGACGAAAGGCTTGGACCGCGGCTGGAATATCGGCGCAGCCGCGCGGCCGGTGGATCGGAGGCGGCTCCGGCCAGCTGTAAAGAAAGCGCGCGGCCAATCCATCATCACTGCCACCGAGCAGGGCGCTGGCCAGTTTGTCGGGCTGTATGCCACCCATAATTCCCCAGAGCAGATGTGGCACCACCGGGGGATCGTCGGCGGTGCCGACACGATCCGCGCTGAACGGGCGACCGCCATGGGCCTGAAGCCAGAAAGCCCGGTCGCTACCTGCACCCGACGTATATCGGTCGAAACTGCCGAAAAAGCCGCAAAGCTCGTCACGCAGCAAGATCAACCCCCGCGGGTTGTCCGCCGACAAGCGGGTCGCGCGTTCAACCGTCGTGTCGTGCGCAAGCAGGCGGGGCCGGCCGGGAGTTTTCGGCAACGGCGGTGGCGCCTCAGGCTCTTCTTTTCTTGTCCTGGCGGCCTCGCGCAACTTCTTTCGGTAAGTCTCGTGAGCCGCCGCCGCCTTCTCGGCTTCGTGCCTTGCGGCGGCAAGTGCCGGTTCAGCTTCTTTCGCCTCGAGTTGCTCGACCTCGGCCAGGATGGACGTGATTACATCAAGCGCGGGGCTTTTTCCGCTCGACGGATTGCCGACCAAAGCACAGAACAAAGCTGATGGTTCCGTCCAGCCTGGCCACGGTTCTGCCCAATGGGAATTGCCAATCGCCATACCTGCGGCAACCAGCAGTGCGGATCCGACGTAATCCGCTGCCGCCGATGCACCGTCAGCGGCGGCCTCGACAAAACCTTGCCAGAATGCCGGCAAGAACTCTCGCGGCCAGATCGCTGGAGGCGGCGTCTTGCGCAGGAAAGTCGGATCGGGTTCGCCCCATGGCCCAGGACAGGCTGAAGTATCGGCAATTCCCGCTGCCGGCGCCATGTCGATCTCGGCGCTCATGCTACACCGCCCGCGCGCAGTGCGCTTGTGATCGTGGCCCGAATTTCACCCGGCTCCAGGCCGGCTAGATGGGCGGCGCAAGCGAGCTCGCGCGCAATGTGAATGGCGGTCAAATCGCCGGACCGGGCGAACCGCGACAATGTGAAAGCCTCGCGGTTCAGCGAGGTGTTGCGCGTTCCGGGCCTCGCCGATCGCACCCGATCAGCGGCACGGCGCAACGCAGCGGCGGCGTATCCCGCGGCATGTGCTGGGGTGCCGTCCGGCGGCCCGAGGCGAGGCGGCATCAGTGAAGGCGCACCAAAAGCTGCCAGCCAGTCGGGCAGTGCGGCGGGTTTGCAGCGATTGAGAAATGGAAATCCTGCCCCTGGCCAGAAGATGGCGCTGGCGCGATCGGCGCGTAATTCCACACCATGATGGATTCTGCAAAGGGGCACGGTCCGCAGCGGTGCTGGATGACGGAATGCCCAGTGCTGGCCGCCGGACCTGCTTTGCCAAACCAGTGACGGCGGCAGACGCCACGAATTATTCTCGACCCAGATCGAGCCTGACCGTTCCACGTCCAATACAATAATACCGCTCGGCCGGCCGGTGGCGATAGCACAAAGCTCGGCATGCGGATCGCTGAACAGGCGCCGCAACGCATCAGGGTCGCATGTCGCGTCTCGCACGCCGTGCGAGCCTCGCAGCGGCGTTTTTCGTATTGTCATCGGGAAGGTGAAAATGCCTCGCTTCGCCAGGGCAATTGCGGCGGTGAGTGCAGGCGTGAATGCCATCTGCGGACCTCTTGCGAAAGGCCCGGTCGGATTCCTTGACAAACGGCGGAGAATTAATATGGTCTGGTTGCGACTTTCAGACTTTTCCACCCCCCGTCCGGTCCGCCGGGCGGGGTTTTTCAGTTCAATGTCTTTCCCGGCAAAAATCGCTCTGCTGGACCAATGCGCTTGTTCAGCCGCCATCGCGACAGGCGGTCGTTCCAGAGACGCGCGCGTTTTTCTTGAGCGAAAAAGCCGCTTGTCTGCCTCTTTTGCTTGCTTCCTGGCGGACATTGACAGACGCTGGCAGTCATTTGGACGCACGCAGGCGTTTTCGCGGTTGTTCGGATGTTCGGCGACGATGTTCCGTCGGTCCGAATACTGTCCGGACTCGGTCCGACCGATCGTGCAGATTCAATCGCGGGCGTCCGTTGCTGCAGGCGCCTGTCCGGGCGGCGTCCAGGATTGGTCATGGATTTTTCCCCGGCTTAATGTTGATTGCCGCCGCCGGCGATGTCGCGATCAACTGCCGAAGGCTGCTGGCCGGAACCAGGGTCCGCCCGTCGACTTTGATCGCCGCCAGTCGCTTCTGCGCGATCAATCGGTAGATCAGGGATCGTCCGACCCCGATTGCCTGGCTGGCTTCACTCACTGTGAAGGCGATCTTTTCCTCGACCATAAGTGCTCATCCTTGTGTTCTTGTGCACCATGTGAGTGTCGTCACGACGGCCATAGCTCAAACCGATTTTGTCAATAGCCGCGCAAAAACGATCCCCAAGGCATGGGGTCCACACCGGCTTCCTAGCGTTGGCAGTCAGGGCTGAGATGCTGGCCGTGGAGACGGTTTTGGGGCCCAAAATTCGACGGCCCTATCCGCCGGACAGCCACGTCAGAGCACGCCAACACGCGCCAACTAGCGACACTGCGCGACACTGCGAGCGATCGTGCCGCCGCTCGTAGCTCTCGTGGCGGTCGGTGCCGTTGCGGACGGCACTTTGCCATTGGCTGGGCGCATGCCGAAATAGGTCGCGAGTCGCTTAACGATCGCGCTGTGTGTCCCTATCTCCCCCACTCACGTTGATCGTTCACCTACCGAAATCCCGGTCTTTGGTCTGCGATACACGATTCTAAAATCTCAAAAAATTACCGCGTCACGACCCGCCAACACGCGCCAACTAGCGACATTACGCGACACGGCGAGCGACGTTGTTGCTGCTCGAGGTTCCCGTCGTGGCCGCCGCCGCCGTCGCGGCGGCACGTGAGGGCTCGATCGGTTTGTCGCCGCGTAGAGGATCGCGTGCTAAGTTATGGTAGGTAATTCTCTCTATAGGTCATCCGGATGGTCTCTCCCGGGGCCTCACGCTTGCCGTGCCAGCACTACCCAAGGCCCGGGGATCCACCCCGAGCGACCACATGACGGGCAAAGCACCGCCGATGGCGGAACACAGCCAAGACTTCAACGCGTGAGAAAGTTTAGCCCCACGCGGGCGAAGCTGACCTTGTCGGGCATAGTGTGCCGGCCCGAACCTGCGCTTTGCATGAGTGAATGCACAACCTTGCCAAGGTTGGGGTCGAGGGTTCGAATCCCTTCGCCCGCTCCAAAATTCATCAGAAAAATCAATGAATTAAGAGCGGCCCTTCGGGGCCGTTTTTGCTGACAACGGTCGTTGGTCACCTTTTTGTCAGCATATTGTCGGTGATTGCGGTCGCGCGCTTGGATACCCTGGCGTGGGTTTGGAACGAGCCGCTCCCGCATCCAGTCCGTGGAAGGTTTCGCAACATCAAATAGCGAGGCTCCAGGAGGTATCGGCCGAAATCGGCATCGGTGGGTTTCTTAGGCCGGGAGCGGCCTCAAGACCGCCGTCATCGGGGTCCGCCGTTCGTCCGGGGGAACACGGATTTCAAGGCTGTTTCCGTTGGTGAAAATCCCGCAAGATCTAGCACGGCGTGGTGAACGATGACGTGATGGATAATCGTTAAATCCAATTTGGAGCGAAATTCGGCGTATATTTTTCAGGAAGCTTCAGTAAAAAAGCTCGATCATCGACATGACCATTGCTTGGAGGTCGCTGATTGTCGGTTCAGGTGCGTCACATCCAGTATGTTATTGCGGCAGCCGACCACGGAAGTTTCAGGCGTGCTGCATCTGCGTTGGGAGTTCAGGAGTCAGCGATCAGTCGCCGTATCCGCGAACTTGAGGAACGATTGGGAACGGCGTTCTTCATCCGCACGCCCAATGGCGTGACGCTCACGAATGCCGGGAAACAGTTCGTTCAGCGCGGCCGTAAGGCGTTGACGGAAATCGGCCTCGCGCGGTCCGAGGCGGCGGCTATCGGACGTGGCGAGGACGGCCACATCAGAATCGGGATTTTCTCGTCGCTGGCGTCGGGCTTCCTCTCCGAGTTGATCGATACCTTCGGCGCGCAGCACCCGGCCGTCAAACTCACCTTCATCGACGGCAATCCCGCAGACCACGTCGCCGCGATCCGAAAGCATCACCTCGATGTCGCGTTCATCACCGGCTGCGCCGATTGGCCGGGCTGCGAGGGGCGGCAGCTCTGGACCGAGCGCATCTTCGTCGTGCTGCCGGCGGGCCACCGCCTGTGCGGCGATGGAGAGGTCCAGTTCGAAGAACTTGCCGGCGAGCCCTTCATCGTCAGCGAAAGCGCGCCCGGCGAGGAGATCCATGACTATCTCGTCAAGCGGCTCGCCGACCTCGGGCGTCATCCGGAAATCCATCATCAAGCTGTCAGCCGGGATAACCTGATGCGACTGGTCGCGCTCCGGCGCGGTTTGACCGTGACGAGCGAGGCGACCACGGCCGCGCAATTTCCGGGCGTAGTGTTTCGACCGATCGCAGGCGAGGTCTTGCCGTTCTGCGCGGTCTGGTCGCCGAACAATGAAAACCCCGCCTTGCACCGCTTGCTCGAACTGGCGAAGTCGATGGCGGATGTTGACCTCGGCCAAGTCGTCAGTGACCTGGTTCCGAACCCGTCCGCGCCTTTCTTGCTTTCGCAAACCCCCGATCCGTCGCCATGAATCGTTCCAGCATAGGGACGATGAGGCGAACGGGATCGGCGGGC
>JAJXVA010000246.1 GCA_021782435.1 Pseudomonadota bacterium | reverse complement strand
GGCGCGCGCGGCGGAGCGGCTGGCGCGGCATCGCGCGGCCGGCATCGCCGGGCTCGAAAGACTGCGCGCCGAGGCGGCGGCCCTGGCCGATCGCGCGCCGATCGCGCCGCTGGCGCTGCTGGGGGCGGTGGCGGCGATGCTGCCGCCCGGGACCGTCGTGATCGACGAATCGGTCTCCAACGGCGCCGGGCTGCGCCGGCTGATGCCCTGCGATGACGCAGCGAGCTTCTTCGGCCTGCGCGGCGGCGGCATCGGCTGGGGGCTGCCGGCGGCGATCGGGGCCAAGCTGGCGCAGCCCGAGCGGCCGGTGGTGGCGCTGATCGGCGACGGCTCGGCGATGTACACCATCCAGGGGCTCTGGACCGCGGCCCAGCAGAAGCTGGCGGTGGTCTTCATCATCATCAACAACAGCTCGTACCGGATCCTGAAACAGCGCACCAACGCGATGGGCGGGTTCGCCCAGCAGACCGACCGCTACGTGGGGATGGAACTCGACAACCCGGCGGTGGATTTCGTCGCCGTGGCGGGCGGGCTGGGGCTGGCGGCGTCGCGGGCGCGGACGATCGCGGAGCTGCGCGAACAGCTGGCCGCCGCCCTGGCCGCCGATGGGCCGAGCCTGATCGACGTGACGGTGGACCGGAGCTTCAAGCCGGTCTGATGCCTGCCGGGTTGGCGGGCGGCGGCGCGCGAAACAGGACCTGTCCCGCCCGGCTTTGCATCCCCACCGCCAACGGAATAGAAGCCTCGCAATGAACGAGGCGGAACGGACCAGGGCGGACAGCCAGGCCATCAAACGCGAGCGGGTGCTGACCGCCGCGTGCGACCTGTTCTATGCGCGCGGCTACACCTCCACCACCCTCGATGACGTCGCCGCCGCGCTGGGGGTGACCAAGCCCTTCATCTACACCTATTTCCGCGGCAAGGCGGAGTTGCTGGCGGCGCTCTGCACCCCCACCATCGCGCTGTCGCTGGACGCCATCGCCAACGCCGCCGCCGGGCCCGGCGGGCCGACCGAACGGCTGCGCCGGGCGATGGTGGATTTCGCCAAGGTGGTGCTGAGCCGGCAGGCCAACATCGCCATCTTCTTCCGCGAGGAGAAGAACCTGACCCCCGACGCCCTGGCGGAGATCACCGCGCTGCGCAAGCGCTTCGACCGCTCGCTGTCGGCCCTGCTGGCCGAGGGCGTGGCGGCGGGCGCGTTCACCGTGCCCGATGTCAGCCTGGCGGCGCTGGCGCTGGGGGGCATGGTCTCCTGGGCCTATACGTGGCACCGCCCGGAGGGGCGGCTGGCGCTGGACGCGCTGTGCGAGCGGTTCGCGGCGCTGGCGCTGCGCATGGTCGGGGCGGTGGACGCCTGATCCTCAGGCGGCGCGGCGGGTGATGTGCGGGCCGTGCCCGGCGGCGGCGTGCCCCGGCTCGGTGGCGGCGGCCCGGAAATAGTCGAGCACGAACACCCGCACCGCGCTGGTGCGCCCGCCGGTGGCGCGGGCGGCATCCACCTCGCGGATCAGCGTGTGGACGTCGCGGCCCTCGCGATGGCAGATCTCGACCAGCGCATCCCACAGCTCCGGTTCCAGGCGCATCGAGGTGCGACCCGATCCGGAGATCACGTTACGATTGACAAGACGACTGGCGGACACGGATACCCCCATCGGAATGGGCCGCAGTCAATCACCGCTTCACTAACCAACCGCAAAGATCGGCGCGCCATGGCGTGTGGCGGGGGGAAAATCGTGCGTTCCGGCCCGTTATGGGCGCGACGGGGGGCGGTTGGTATACCCCTCCGCCTACGGAACCCCGGTCTTCGTTACCCCGATGAACTGGAACCGCGCGGTGATCAGGCTGGCGAGGCGGTCCTGATACGTCCCCAGTTCCTCGAAGAACCGGTCGATCGCGCTCTTGAAGTCGGCGAAGGCGGGGAAATACTCGTTCCAGATCGCCGTCTTCTTCAGGAACCACCAGAACCGCTCGATCAGGTTCAGGTTGGGCGAATAAGCCGGCAGGTAGGTCAGGCGGATCGGGCACCCGTCCCGGGCCAGGTACTCCTTGATCGCCGACGAGCGGTTATAGCTCGCGTTGTCCAGCACCACGTCGATCGCCGTCGCGGTCGGGTGCCGCGCCACCAGCGCGTCGAACAATTCGATCATCGCCGCGCCGGTGATCTTCGCGGGTTGTCGATACACCACCTCGCGCTCCGGCCAGCGCAGCGCGCCGTTGATGTTGATGTTCACCCGCCCGTGGTTGCTCTTCAGTTCGCGGTCCTGACCGCGCCGGATCCAGCCATACGCCGGGTGTCCCTTGTAGGCCGGGTGCGTGCCGTCGGCGAAATACAGCGGCCGCTCGGGTCCCGCCGCCGCCATCAGCGGGGCCAGCGTCTCGGTCACGAACCGCTCCTGAACCGCGGCGTCGGCCTTCGCCGGCACGCATTTCGGCTTCTTGTGGACGAAACCCATGCGATTGAGCAGCTTGCTCATCGCGTTCGCGGTGTAGGGGATCCCGAACCGGTCGCGAACGAAGGCGCAGATGGCGCGCGACGTCATATAGAGATGCCGGTCCAACTCCGCCGCCAGCGCCGCGCGGGCAGCCGTATCCAGAAGGGGGGCGGAACCCGCATAGGCAAGCCGCTCAAGCCCGGCCATGCCCGCGGTTCGATACAACTGCCGATGCGCGCGCACCGTCTCGACATCCAGGAACAGCGCCTCGGCGATCCGCTCCGCCGTCCAGCCGTCGTCGAGCAGCAGAAGCACGTTCATGCGGCGGTGGATGTGGCTGTTGGTCTGCCGACGCAGCGCGCGCAGCAGGGCGGAACGCTCCTCAGGGGGGAGAATCAGGCCCGGCATGAGGGGAGCGAATCGCGCATGGACAGAGCGAATCAGGAACTACCCCCGGCGCGCAAGCGAAATCTCGTGGAGTCGGGGTATATAAGCCCGCATTGCTGCGCACGATCCATCTGGGCTTCATCACGCTCGCGCTGGAGCAGAAGGCCGATCAGGTCCGCAGCCTGCTCGGTGCCACCGTCACCGAGATGCGGAAGATGGACCAGGTGCTGGAGCGGCTGGCGAAGAATGCCGGCACCATGAGCAACACGATCGACGCCGCCCGC
>JAJXVA010000245.1 GCA_021782435.1 Pseudomonadota bacterium | reverse complement strand
GCGCGGCCGCGCCCGATCTTGGTGCCGCCGAAACCAACGCGCTACTCGTCATTGCCGGCGGTGCCCCTGGCCGCGCCCTGGCCCTGGCCGGCGCCGGCGCCCTGGATCTCGCCGGTCTGGCCAGGGCGGCCATCGATACCCCGCCCGATTTCGTCGGCCGCAGCCGCCTGATCGACCAAATCCTGAAACTCGAGGACGGGTTCGAGTTGTTCCTCGACCTGTTGCGCCATCAGATTCATGCCATCATCGCCGCCACCGCTCGCGGCGGACCTGATCCTCGTGGCCAGGCGCTCCTCGCCCGACGCCGGCTTGATGCCTGGGCCGAGCTATGGCAGGCGCTGGGTCATATTCAGTTCGTCACCCTTCGCTTCCATATGGACCGACGGCAGGCGCTGACCGAAGCCCTGACCCTGCTGGCCTGACCCCGCCCCCTGACGTGAAAGCCGCCAATGCCGCGCTTCTACCTGACCACGCCCATTTATTACGTCAACGGCGACCCGCACCTCGGCCACGCCTACACCTCCATCGCCGCCGACGTCATCGCCCGCTTCCACCGTCTCGATGGCGATGAGGTATTTTTTCTGACCGGTACCGACGAACATGGCCAGAAAGTCGAAAAAGCCGCCCAGGCCGCCGGACTTGCCCCCCAGGCCTTCGCGGATCAGGTCTCCGCCCGGTTCCGCCGCATGAGCGAGGTGCTGAACATCAGCCATGACGATTTCATCCGCACCACCGAACCTCGTCATCTGCGCGCCTGCGCCGAACTCTGGCAGCGCGCCCAGGCCAACGGGGCCATCTATCTCGGCCATTACGAGGGCTGGTACTCGGTGCGTGACGAGGCTTTCTACGGCACCGACGAAATCGAAACCCTGGCCGATGGCACGCGCCTCGCGCGGGAAAGCCGCGCCCCGGTCGAATGGGTGCGCGAACCTTCCTGGTTCTTCCGCCTCTCCGCCTATCAGGACAAGCTGCTCGCCTTCCACGAAGCCAACCCCGATTTCCTCGCCCCCGCCGCCCGGCGCAACGAATTGCTCAGCTTCCTGAAATCGGGCCTCACCGATCTCTCCATCAGCCGTGCCAGCTTTCGCTGGGGCGTGCCCGTGCCAAACGATCCCGACCACGTCATGTATGTCTGGTTCGACGCCCTCACCAACTACCTCACCGCCACCGGCTGGCCCGATCCCGCCGCGCCCCGCGCCGGCTTCTGGCCGGCCGATCTGCACCTCGTCGGCAAGGAAATCGCCCGCTTCCACGCGCTCTACTGGCCCGCCTTCCTGATGGCCGCCGACCTGCCCTTGCCGAGGCGCGTGTTCAGCCATGGCTGGTGGACCGTGGAGGGCGAAAAAATGAGCAAATCCGCCGGCAACGGGCTCGACCCGACCGAACTGGTCGAGACTTACGGGCGGGATGCGCTCAGGTATTTCATTCTTCGCGAAGTGCCGTTCGGCAATGACGGGGATTTCCGCCACGAGGCCATCGTCACCCGCATGGACCGTGAGCTCGCCAACGATCTCGGAAATCTCGCCCAGCGCACCCTTTCGCTGGTCGCGCGCAACCTCGACGGTACCCGCCCCGCCCCCGGCCCCCGCACCGACGACGATGCCGCCCTGCTCGCCCAGGCCGCTTCCCTGCCCGCAGAACTCCGCGGTGCAATCGACCGCCAGGCCCTGGCCGAGGCGCTGGAGCAAATCTGGAAGCTCATCCGCGCCGCGAATGCCTATATCGACCATCAGGCGCCCTGGGCGTTGAAAAAAGCCAATCCCACCCGCATGGAAGACGTGCTGCGCGTTTTGCTCGATCTGCTGCACACGATCGGCGTTACCCTCACCCCGTTCATGCCCGATGCCATGGCAAAGTTGCTCGACCAGTTGGCCGTGCCCGAAACCGCGCGCAGCCTCGCTGCCCTGGCCAGCCCGCTGGCCGGCGGCGTCATCTTGCCAGCCCCGGCAGCTATCTTTCCCCGCTTTGCTGCCCGCTTGGACGCCAGGGCCCCCGCATGCTGACCGCTCCGGGCTTGATCGACAGCCATTGCCATCTCGATTTCTACGAACCGGCCGAACTGCCGGATATCCTGGCCAATGCCCATGCCGCCGGCGTCACCCGCATGGTCACCATCGGCACCCGCCTCGCTCAGGCCCAAACCCAGATCGCGCTCGCCGAGGCCCATGACCCGGTCTGGGCAACCATCGGCACCCACCCCCACAACGCCGCCGAGGAAGCCGGCTTCACCACCGCCGACCTACTGGCCCTCGTCAATCACCGCAAAATCATCGGCATCGGTGAATCCGGACTCGACTACCATTACGAAACCGCCCCCCGCGACCTCCAGGCGATCCTGTTCCGCCGCCACATCGCCGCCTCCCGCCAAACAGGCTTGCCGCTCGTCATCCACACCCGCGCCGCCGACGCCGACATGCTGGCCATCCTGACCGAGGAAGCAGGGCAGGGGGCGTTCCCCTTTCTGCTGCATTGTTTCAGTTCCGGTCCCGTTCTCGCCCACGCCGCTGTCGCACTCGGCGGCTATATCAGCTTCTCTGGCATCCTGACCTTCCAAAAATCCCAGGAACTCAGAGATTTGGCGGCCGTTCTTCCCATAGATCGGCTACTAGTCGAGACCGACTCCCCCTACCTCGCGCCCGTCCCGTTCCGTGGCAAACGCTGCCAACCCGCCTATGTCGCGCGCACCGCCGCCATCCTTGCCGAGGCTCGCGGCCTCACGCCCGAAGCCATCGCCGCCCAGACCACAGCAAACTTCCACCGCCTGTTCACGAAAGCCACCCCTTGCGGGTAACCATCCTCGGCTGCGGCAGCTCCGCCGGCGTGCCCATGATCGGCGGCCCCGACGGCAGCGGAGACTGGGGTATCTGCGACCCCAATGAGCCCAAAAACCTCAGAACCCGGTCCAGTATCGTCATCGAAGGCTCTGATCATAAACGTCTGTTAGTTGACACAACACCCGACCTCCGCGCCCAACTCCTGGCCAACACCATCCCCGCCATCGACAGCAGGGTGGCGAGGAGCAACGCGACTTCCAGACCCGATGGATAAGCAGGCAGGCCCGCGACCGGCGCGAACAGCCAGAAGCCGATGCCGCTGAACAAATATTGATAGAAAGCGATCTCCAAGGG
>JAJXVA010000244.1 GCA_021782435.1 Pseudomonadota bacterium | reverse complement strand
GCGGATCGCCCGCTCCGGTTCCGGTCTGTCGCGTCGCTCTGGTCATCGCACTCCGGCCTTGCCCGCGCCGCGCCGCACGCCGCGCCACATCATCGAACAGTCACCGAAGCGGCCCCGCGCCGTCAATGCCCTCATCGCGCCGCCACCACCGCGAGCCCGGTCAGAATGTCATGCAGCGTCTGGTGGTCGCGGGTGAACAGCGCCACCAGCAGAATGGGCGCGAACACCGTCATCGACGCGATATAGAGCAGCGTCCACACCACCGCCTCGGCCGGTGTCGGTCGGCTCATCCGGGTGTTTTCCATCACCCGGATACCCACCAGCCGCATGCCCGGCGTCGCCGCCGCGGCCGAGGCCACGAACCCGGCCGTATAGAAAAACGGCACCGCCGGCATCAGCACATACAAGGTCCATCCCAGCCCGAACGTCACCAGCCCCAGCACCGCCAGAAACAGGTGCAGAACCACCAGCACCACCGCCACGATCAGCACGTCGATCAGCCAGGCCAGCACCCGCCGCCCCAGCACCTCGCGGGAATACGGCGCATCGGCGTGGTACGTGAATTCGCTCATGCAAATATGTCCTCTTCGATATGTCCCGGTCTCACCTGGCGGGCACCAGTCGCAAGCTCGCGGCCGCGCGCGCGGGCGTCGGGCCCAGCGTCATCGTCCACCCGTTCCGCCAGCGGCGCAACAGATTTGCCGCCAGGCGGCCGACCACATTGCCCGATTGCCCGGGCGCCACCACGAAGCGGCTGCGGTCCAGATCGGCCAGGTCGTACGCGCCGCGAAAACTCGCCGCGTGCCGGTCATCGAAATCATAGCCCGCCCCGTCCATCATGCCGGCCCGCATCACCGTGCTGTCATCCCCATCCGCGGCGATCCGCCGCGTCGTGAGCGCGCCCAGCCCCGGCAGCCGTCCCAGTATTGCATTGGCGAATACCGCCCGGTGCGCGCGGCCCCAGCGCCACCTCGCCGGGTCGTCGCCCCAACGCGCCGCCAGAAACGCGGCCGCCGCGTCCAGCGCCGCCCCGGCCGCGTCCGCGCAATCTCCGCCGCACCAGGCGCGATCATCGCGGGCCAGAATGCCGGCAACGAATTCCAGCCGCGGTCCCGCCGCCGCCGCCCCGACATGAAACCGCGCCAGCGCGTCCTGCGCGAAGCGCTGCAGCCAGGCATTGAAAATCAGCGGCTCCGGCCGCGTCCGGCGCATGTCGCCCGGCCATGCCGCGAGCAACCCCAGCGCCGCCCGGCCCAGCCGCGTGCGCGGCCGCGCCAGGCGCAGCGCCGGCAGCACCTGCGCGGCATAGGCGCTGGTCACGTCGAGCTGCATCGCGGTGAATTCCCCAAGCGAGGACTTCCCACCCTCCGCCAGCATCGCCCGTATCCGCCGCGCCCGCCAGTCGCCGTACCAGTCACGGCCCAGAAACACCGGAAAATCCGCCGCCGCCACGCGTTCATTCGCATTCACCAGCCGCCCGCTCGCCGGCGCCACCACGCGCGGCAGCGCCGTCCCGCTCGCAAACCCCACCCAGTCGAATTTCCCGCTCGCGCCATCCACCGGCGTGTCCCCTCCTGGCGTGTCCCCTCCTGGCGCGCGCCGTATCGGCACCCGCCCGGTCATCGCAAGCCCAATCCGGGTCGCGTCCGCCACCAGCAAATTCTGGTTGGGCGAGGTAATCTCCGGCGCCGCCGCCAGCGCCGCATCCAGCGTGCCCGCCCGGTTCAGCGCATCCAGCCCGCCGGCCGCGGTATCACCCGGTTGCAGCCCGGCCATTGCCACCGCCAGCACCTGGCCCGGCTTTGCCCCCGGCACCAGGTCACTGATCACCGGCCCGTGCCGCGTCTCGCGCACGGTCAGGGTCACATCCGCCCCGCCGCGCACATGCAGTGTCTCGGTCCGGGTCGCGTAGGGCAGGGGGCCGTCCGGTCCCAGGTAATGCGTCCTGTCCACCGCGGTTTCCACGAACACATCCTCGGTGTCGGTGCCGCTGGTGGTGAACGTCCAGGCAATATGCGCGTTGCGCCCCAGCACCAGCAGCGGCAGCCCAGGGGCGGTGGCCCCCGCCAGCACCTGTCCCGGCGTGTCGATGCGCGCCAGATACCATATTCCCGGCAGGCTCAGCGCCAGATGCGGGTCGCCGGCCAGCAGCGGCGCCCCGGTCTCACTGTGCGCCCCATCCACCGCCCATTCATTGCTCGCGGTGGCGGGCTGGCTGACCCCATCCCCGAACCGCGGCAGGCGCGGCAGCAACCGTCGCGCCATAACAGCCAACCGCGCTGGCGCCGCGTTGCCGTCCGGCGCCGTCCCATTCTGCGCCTGCGGCCCGGGCGGCTCGGGCTGGGGCGGCCAGAGCGAGGCGATCATCGCCGGCGGCAATTTACCGGCCAGCGCCAGGTTCGCCAGCTCCCGCCGATAATCGCCCGACAGATAGAGCGTCATCATCTTCCCCCACAGCAGGCTGTCCACCGGGGTCCAGGGCAGCGGCTTGCCCAGCAGCACGAATTCCGGCGCGATCCAGCGCCCGCGCGCGGCTATCCGCGCGTTCACCCCGCGCGCATAGGCCGCCAGCAGCGCCCGCGTATGCGCGGGCAGCAACCGGTAATCGGCCGCCGCCCGCCGCCGCAGCCCCAGCGTGCGCATGAACGCATCCAGGTTCAGCGCCTTCCGTCCCACGATCTCGGCCAGCGTCCCCGAGCCGATGCGCCGCGAGATCTCCATCTGGAACATCCGGTCGCGCGCATGCACGAACCCCAGCGCCGCCGCCGCATCGGTATCGCGCGCGGCCGTAATCCAGGGCACGCCGTCGGGGTTGAAAACCACCCGCACCGGCGCCGAAAGTCCGGGTATCCACCCGCGCGCGTGGCGCGAAGGCAGCGTCGCGAGCCCCAACCCGGCCAGCCCCCCGCCGACGGTAAGCCCCAGCAGGGCCAACCCCAGCAGGGTTCGTCCCAGCAGGGCCAGCCCCGCGCCGCGCCAAACCCGGTGTCTCATTTCGGCCTCATCTCCGCCCCCACCAATCCCGCCACCCAGGACGCGCTCGGCGCCAGGCCCGGACGGTGCGGCTTGTCGCCGCCGTCAAGCCGCCGCAATCCCCACATCCGCCGGCAACACGTACAAACCCCGACACTCT
>JAJXVA010000042.1 GCA_021782435.1 Pseudomonadota bacterium | reverse complement strand
GGATTTGCTGGTCCCGCTGGGCCGCACCATCAGCAGTGCCGTGAGAATTGCGAAGAACCCGTTATGCAACCCTACCGCCCGGCAAATGGCGAAGGCGCCAATGGCGGCCAGGGCCATGCGCGCCGCGTCCGGCCAGACATCTTCGGGCGCCGGCAGCGGGGCCGCTCGCCAGTCCCGCAGCCATTGCGCGCCGAGCCGCCAAGCCGCGCTAATTCCGCTTGCGCCCATACCCAAACCTTATGCCGTGACCCACACTTCGCGTAGGCCGCCCGCCAGCACTGCCAGCAAGTCCTCGCGGGCAAGACTGAGGCAACCTTCCGTCGCAGAATAGTCGGGTCGCGCGACATGAAGAAAGATCGCGGAGCCACGTCCAGACACCACCGGCCGGTCGTTCCAGCCGAGGATACCGACGATGTCGTAAACCGCATCGTCGCGCCACAGCCCCTCGTGCCGGGCTGGATGCGGCAGGCAGATTTTTGTATTGTATTCGGCGGCAGCAGGGTCGTCGCACCAGCCGTCCTGCCGGCGGAGCGGGCTGACCGGCACCAGAGCGGCGGGAACAGCCAGGCGGTCCGGGCGGTAGAGGACTGAGCGCAGCGGCAACAACCCGGAAGGGGTTGCGCCATCCCCTTCCTGCTTGCTTGCGCTTATGCCGGAGCGGCCAATCGAGGCGCGATAGCGTTGCCCGCCAAATACAAGGGTACAATCCGGCCCCAGCTCGGCACAGTGAGGTTTCATGTCCGGCGCATCACAGCATATGGCCCAGGCGCTCCTGCTTGGCGTGCAAATAGGCATCGTTAATGCCATTGGGCGGAGTGATGTGCGAAACCCGACCGGCGATTTCGATACCGTGAGCTGTGAGAGCGGCGAGTTTGGCCGGGTTGTTGGTCAGCAGCCGGATGCGGCGTATGCCCAGATGGTCGAGTATGATGGCGGCCGGCAGGAAGGATCGTTCGTCCACCCCCCAGCCAAGTGAGAGATTTGCGTCCACCGTATCCTGGCCGCGATCCTGGATTGTATAGGCGCGAAGCTTGTTCACTAGGCCAATGCCGCGCCCTTCCTGGGCGAGATAGAGCAGCACTCCACCGCCAGCCTCCGACATACGGGACAAGGCGCCGCGCAACTGCGGGCCGCAATCACAACGCAGGCTGCCAAGCACATCCCCGGTCAGGCAGGCCGAATGTAGTCGCACCAAAGGCTCGGGCTGAGTTTCAGGGCTACCGACCAGGATGGCGAGATGCTCGGCGCCACCATCGAGCGGGCGGAAGGCCAGTACTCGGGCATCCTCGGCGCCGTGCAGTGGCACCGCCGCCTCGGCCACCACACGCAGCCCGGCAGATATGCTTTCGGGATAAGCGTTTACGGCTGCGACGGGAGTTGTGAGCAAGTCTTCGGCCGGACCCGGGAGTGACGCCACCAGTACCGCCGGGATCAGACGCCCGATTTTGGCAAGACGCACCGCCGCGGTTCCGATGGGCGGTGTGGCGAGCGGGACGAGTTGCGCGAGCGCGCCAGGATCGGGTGGCGGCATCACCGGGTCTACCAAGGCATGCAAAAAGGGAGGCGTCATCAAGGTTGGCGGCAAGTACAGCGCGACTTCCGGCGCAGCCTGGTTGACCGTGAGACCGAGATCCGTAGCCCGGCGGGGGGCAAGTAGCAGAGATACAGGTGCCTGCGTAGCTTGCCGCAGCGCGGCGAGACCCGCGAACTCGGCGGTTTCGGCGGCCAGCACCAGCAGGCGATGCGGGCCATCCACGAGCACCACGGGCGTGCCTCGGCGTAGATCGGCGACCGCGCGATCAACCGCGCGCAGGGCGGTCACCATAGCCTGGTCTGCCTGGGACAGGCGGTCGGAAAGCTGAGGATCCTGGACTCGAGGATCTGAAGGTCGGGTCATGGCGGCTCGCACACGGGCGGGGGAAACATAATGGCGCCGGCGGACGGCCGGCTGCTGGATAATGGGGATGAATCGCGCGAAACATCAGCCCCGACGGTACCTATGCTAGGGTTTGGCAGGCCTGCCATGCGAACGCCTGCCAACCGGGATTGCCCTCGCCGGCAAGCCGGCGCAAATTTCAATGGCGCCAGTTCTGCGCCAGGAGGGACGAAGCGCGCTGCGCCATGCCGGATTGTATGACCAGACCATGCCGTCATCGCCCGCTCTCCGCGCCATGAACGGCGACACCTTGGTGTTGGTCGTCGAAGATGACCCTGTGCTGTCGGACCTACTGGTGGAACAACTGGCGGTGGACGGTGAGTTCAGTGCAAACGCCGTAGGCAGCGCGACCGAGGCTCTGGCGCGGCTGCGCGGCAGCCCCCCGTATTATGACGCACTCCTGTTGGATATCGGCCTGCCCGACGCAGATGGCTGCGCTCTATGCCAGAGCCTGCGCGAAATTGGGCTGCGTCAACCGATCATCATGTTAACAGGATCGGACGCGGAGGCGGACGTCGTGCGTGCGCTGGATGCCGGTGCAAACGATTACATCGCAAAGCCCTTCCGTCTGGCTGAATTACTGGCCCGGTTGCGCGCCCAACTACGGAGCTTCGAGAGCAGCGGCGATGCTTGGCTGTCGATCGGACCTTACCAGTTCCGCCCGGCCAGCCGCGCCCTGGTGCACCCTGGCGATGGCCGTCAGATCAAACTGACCGAAAAGGAGGCAGCGATTCTGAAATGTCTGCATCGCGCCGGCACAAGACCAGTTTCCCGCCAGGCCCTGCTGGACACGGTGTGGGGCTTCCAAACCGGCGTCAGCACCCACACGCTTGAGACCCATATCTATCGCCTGCGCCGAAAAATGGAGCCGAACCCAAACCAGACGACCCTGCTAATAACCGAAGGTGGCGGCTATCGGCTGGAATCGATCCCGTCAGGTCTGGCGGAAAGGACTGAGGCCGTAAAGAAAACCGAGACTCTTCGCATGGATCCGATCGAGGGCGCAGCGCGGTGAGCCCGGCACTGGCTTAAATTCATCGGGGATCTTTGGCGTTTTTATCCGCAAAAAGAACGTCTCGATGCCTTAACCCACCGGTGCCCGGGTACCTCACGTCTCCACTGCTACTTCCACCAGCACGAGCTCGGCGGAGTCAGTAACTTCTAGGGTAATGTCGGGTTCCCCGCGCACCAAAGCGCCATCGCGCGGGCCTATATCGATACCGTTGATACGCAGGGTGCCGCTGGCGGGCACGATGTAAGCGGCGCGACCGGGCGCTAGGGGGCGCCTGAGAAGCGAACCGGCAGCCATGGTACCGGCCAGCAAAGTAGCATCGGCGTATAAAGGAAGGGCGCCGGCTGCAATTTCGGTGGCGTCGCCGCTCGCCAATACCTGCAGGTTACCAACGCGCGGGAATTGGCGTGTCGCCCAGCCTGGCGCGACTCCGCGTTCGCTCGGTTCGATCCAGATCTGGAACAGCGTGACGGGATCAGGGCCTTCATTGTATTCGGCGTGTACGATGCCGCGGCCTGCGTGCATGACCTGAACATCCCCGGCCTCAGTTTTGCCGACATTGCCTAGACTGTCGCGATGACTGATGGCACCCGAGCGCACATAGGTGATAATTTCCATGTCACGGTGCGGATGCGGGTCGAAGCCCGAGCCGGGGGCAATGGTATCGTCGTTCCAGACCCGCAGGTGCCCCACACCCATGCGGGCAGGGTCGAAGTAGTTGGCAAAGCTGAAATGATATTTCGTGTCCAGCCAGGCATTGCAGAACGCCCCCAACCGGCCGAATGGCCGCCGCTCAATCATGACCGTAGCGCCTCCACGGGCTTAATTTCGATATCGAACTACCTGGGTGCCCGAGCCTCTAGCGCAAGGCCAAGCTTGCGCAGCAGCCATGCCAGATGGTCCTGCTCGTCCGCACTAAGTGGGGCCATTGCGGTCAGCATAGCCGCGGCGTGAGTCGAAAAGGCGCCAGCGATCAGGGCCCGACCAGCATGGGTCAAGCTGACCCCCACACGCCTCGCGTCATGCTCGGCACGGCAGCGCACGACCAGGCCACGACGCTCCAGCTTGTCGATGACATCTGTAAGGTTGGCGGGGCTGGTGAGCACCTTGCGCTGTAATTCCCCGTGGCTGAGTGGGCCTTTATGGAGCAGCGCCTCGAGCACGCCGAACTGTGTGACGGTAAGCCCAGTGGCCAGGATCGAGGGTTCGACCGCCGCCAGTACAGCCCGCTGCGCCCGCATGAGCTTGACGAATAGGGCCAGCGCCCGGTCGGTTTCGGTAGGGGCGTTGGTCAGCGACACATCAGCACCGGGAGATCGGCGTGCTCGAGCACATGCCGCGTGGTGCCGCCGAGAATGAGTTGGCGCAAACGGGAACTGGAATAGGCGCCCATGATCAACATGTCGGCGCCGTGGTCGCGTGCGGCGGCGAGCAACGCAGGGCCGATAGCCGCGTCACCGCGGTCGAACCGGGCAGCATCGACATTGATGCCGTGGAGCGCCAGATATGCCGCAAGCGCCTCGACATCCGGGCCGCGGCGGGTATACGCGGGATGCGTGAGCACGGTTACGTGGGACGCCGCTTTCATCCAGGGCAGACCGTATCGGGCGGCAGCGGCGGCTTCGGCGGCGCCGCTCCAGGCGAGGCAAATCCGCGTAGCCAGGCGCGCCGGCGCGACTCGCGGGCAGATAAGCACCGGCCGGCCACTGTCGAAAAGCACGGCGTGAAGCGCATCAGAGGTGGTAACGTCCTCGGCCCGGTCAGGACGCGCCAGGACAGTGCAATCTGCAACGCGCGCTGCCTGCGCCACAACGTCCTCGTCGCGCCCGGTCAGGATAGCGAAATCGGCGCTGGGGGTGGCAGCGTCGGGCCGCGCCGATGCCACAGCGATGCCCTGCGCCACCACCACCCTCAGGAACATGGCCCGCAATGCCTCGGCCCGCTGCATAGCCTCACGTTCGGTCGCGACCATCATCTGCTCGATCAGGGCGCCGGAAACCCCTTCACCAGCGATTTGCATCACCTCGCGTCCATCGTGGCGTACATGCACCGCAGCCACATGGGCCCGCCACTGCCGCGCAGCCATCAATGCCACCAGCAGCGCGGCTTCCCCCGCCTCGGTGCCCATCAGGGGCAGTAACAGCTTGCGGATCGCCATCGTTGGATCATGCGGCGCCCGCCCGTGTTTAGGCAATCCGAGCACGACGCGACGGTCGCCTTGCCGCCTCAATCGCGTCAAAAAATATGTCGCCAGAGGTTCAGGCAGCCGGCCCGGCGCGATTGGACGATGCCCGACGCTGAAATGACTGAAGGCTTTCTAGTTCTTTTGGTCTCCAACAGAACATAACTTCCCAGATGCTTATGCGACGATTTGGCGGATCAGCCCTTCCTGCGCGACCGAGGCGACCATGCGACCGTCGCGTTGAAAAATACACCCACGCGAAAACCCGCGGGCGCCACCAGCCCATGGACTTTCCTGGACGTAGAGCAGCCAGTCATCGAGCCTGACCGCGTCGTGCAGCCAGATCGCGTGATCGAGGCTGGCTTCCTGGATAGGGTCGTGCAGAAAGTGCACGCCGTGGGGCCTCAGGGTTGCGTTCAGCGGCACCATGTCGCTGGCATAGGCCAGCAGCACGCGATGAAGTACAGGATCGTCCGGCAGAGGCGCCACGGCGCGGAACCAGTACCGCTCGGGGCCTTCGCGTCGCTCAGGTGGGAAGCGGTCCCAGCCATCCACCGGGCGGAATTCGATCGGCCGCCCAATATCGAGGAAGTTACGCCGTTCGGGCGGCATGGTCTCGGCGAATTTGGCCAGTATGGCACGAAAATCCGGCAAGCCGTCCGGCCCAGGCGTAGCGGGCATGGCGACTGCATGGTGTAACCCAGGCTCCGGCTTATGGAAAGAGCAAGCGAGATTCAGCAGTTTCTGCCCATCCTGCACCGCCACCACCCGGCGTGAGGAAAAACTTCCGCCATCGCGGTCGCGTAAAACATGATAGACAATCGGCAGTAGCGGATTACCCGGTCGCATAAAATAGGCGTGCAGAGAATGGGGCACCCGGTCCTCAACCGTGTGGCAGGCGGCCATCAGCGCCTGCGCCACTACCTGACCGCCATACACCCGCCGCCACATCTCGTTGGTACGGGGGCCGCGGAACAGATCCACCTCTAACCGCTCGAGCGTCATCAGCCGCAACAAGTCATCGACTTGTGCGCGTGGCGTATCGGTCATGCATTATTCTCGTTTAACAGGAATGTACGCAGCGCGGCCAAAAACACCGCTGGCTCATCGTGGTGCAGCCAATGCCCGGCGTCAGGAAAGTGCACCACCCGTGCATCGGCGAAGCAGCCGGCATTGCCGTCGTCGGCAGGGTCACTGGCCCAGCTTTGCCCGCCATGCGCGAGCAGCACAGGGCAGGTGATGCGCGCCCACAGAGCCCGCCGCTCGGCATCGCCGATATCGACCGGCAGGAAGGACCGCATGGCGGGATCGAACTTCCAGGAAAAACTGCCATCCGAATGCCGTCGCAACCCAGTCGTGACAAGGTGCAGCGCCAGTTCGTGGCTGAGATGCGGGTTGACCGCGCGCATCCGCGCCGCCGCCTCTGCCAATGTCTGGTAATAGCGCGGTGCCTTAGCGGCCAGGACCTGCTGTTCGGCCACCCATTCGGCCCACAGAATTTCCGGCGGTCGGTCCAGCTTCGCGCGCAGTTTCGGAGGAGTATGCCCCACCCCCTCGATCGCGGCGAGAGCGCTTACCCTTTCGGGAAATATACCCGCGTAGCGCAGTGCAATGGCGCCACCGAGAGAATGCCCCACCAGCACCGCCCGCGCAGCGCCGAGCGTATCCAACAGATTAGCCAGATCGAGCACGAAACACGGCGCCGCATACACGCCATCGCTGGTCCAGGCGCTATCGCCATGGCCGCGCAGATCGGGGGCGACCACATGGAAAGCGCCGCGCAAACCTTCTGCCAATGCATCAAGGCTGCGCGCGTGGTCCTCACCTCCGTGCAGCAGAACCAGGCTTGGTGCGGCTTCGTTACCCCAATCCCAATAGTGCAGGCGCAAACGCTGGCTTTGGAAGTATACGGATCGGGGTACGCTCATTATCTTGGCCTCAGGCCCGCGCACAGCATATCGACGAGGCCACGCGCCACCATCTGTTTGTCCATAACGCCATCCTCACGAAACCATTGCGCAGGCCAGTTGAGAGCGCCAGCCACCGCGAAGGCCGCCAAACGGACATCCGCGACCTCAGCCGAGCCATCCGCCGCGGCGTCCGCCACCATGTCGCGCAGGGTCGCGTCGATCTCGCGCTTCATAGCCCGGAAGCGTGCGCGGCTTTCCGGCGCCAAACCCTGGTCCCCGGCACGAACCACACAGCGGCCGAAATCGCCCATCATCACCTCGGCATAGCGGGTCAGGAAGTGGCGTAGCCTGGCCATGCCGTCGCCGCCAGCGGCGCGCGCGGCCTCGGCCGCCCCGCGCAGATGGGTCAGCCCTAGTTCGAGACAGGCGAACAGGACCTGATCCTTATTGCCCAGGTAATGGTAAATCACGGGCTTGGTGACGCCGAGGCTGGCTGCGACCTCATCGAGTGATGTAGCCGCGAAGCCGCGCTCATTAAAGGCCCGCACCGCCGCCAGCAGTAACGCCTCGCGCTTGGCGGCGCGTTCAGCGGCGCGCTGGCTAGCAGAGGGGAACGGTGATGGCGTGTCATCTGGCCGGGCTGTCACTCGCTCATCCATACCCACTAGATTGACAGATACTCATGGGTCATGACAACTACCAAAGAGTAGAGGTTATCCCGACTGGTTCACGGAAGGCACAACCATGTCTGCACCCGCATCCGACCCGATCGTCATCTGCGGCTACGCCCGCACCCCAATGGGGGGATTTCAGGGTGTGCTGGGTAACGCGAAGGCAACCACGCTGGGAGCAACCGCGGTGGCCGCCGCGGTGGCCCGTGCCGCCGCCCCGCCAGATGCGATCGACCGCATTTATATGGGGTGCGTGCTGCCGGCCGGGCTTGGCCAAGCGCCAGCCAGGCAGGCGGCCCTGCTGGCCGGATTGTCGCAATCGGTCGAAGCAACCACCGTCAATAAAATGTGCGGCTCGGGGCTGCAGGCTGTGATGATGGCGGCCGATACGCTGGCCGCGCACTCGGCCGATATCGTGGTCGCGGGGGGAATGGAGAGCATGACCAACGCCCCCTATTTGCTGGCCAAGCACCGTGGCGGCGCCCGACTGGGGCATGACGTAGTCAAGGACAGTATGTTCCTCGACGGACTCGAGGACGCATACGAGCCCGGCAAGCTGATGGGCGCCTTTGCGGAAGAGGCCGCGCGCACGTATGCGTTCCCGCGCGAAGCCCAGGATGCTTACGCGCTTCAGTCGCTCCAGCGGGCGCGGGACGCCATCGCAACAGGCGCCTTCAGCGCGGAGATAGCACCGGTGACGATCCCGGAACGCGGGGTCCAGATCACGATCGATACTGACGAGCAGCCGGCCAAGGCGCGGCCCGAGAAAATTCCTACCCTTAAGCCGGCCTTCACGCGTGACGGCACCATAACCGCTGCCAACGCCTCCTCGATCAGCGATGGGGCGGCAGCGCTGGTCGTGACTCGACTAAATGTGGCCGACCGTCGCGGTCTGCCGGTCTTGGCGCGGATCGTGGCGCAGGCCACCCATGCCCATGCGCCGGGTTGGTTCACCACGGCGCCGATACCCGCCATGCGCAAGGTTCTGGACCGCGCCGGCTGGACCGCGGACCAGGTGGATTTGTGGGAAGTGAACGAGGCCTTCGCAGTAGTTGCGATGATTGCGGCCAAGGAACTCGCGATTCCGGCCGAAAAATTGAACGTGAATGGCGGCGCGACCGCGCTGGGCCACCCGATCGGCGCCTCGGGGGCGCGTATTCTTGCGACTCTGCTTGCCGCGCTGGAGGCGCGCGGGCAGAAACGCGGCGTGGCTAGTCTGTGCATTGGCGGTGGGGAAGCCGTCGCCATCGCGATCGAGAGGGTTTGACGAGCATGAACATCGCCTCTGTTCCCGCCATCGTGACCGGCGGCGCTTCCGGGCTTGGCGCCGCCGCCGCTGCGATGCTGGCCGCTGCCGGCGCGCACGTCACGATTTTCGACCGCAACGCGGAGGCCGGCGCGCGCCACGCCGCCGAGATCGGCGCGCGCTTCAACGCGGTGGATGTTGCGAATGAAGCCGAGGTAGCGGACGCGATGGACGCGGCAGCGGCCGCGTTCGGCAGCGCGCGCATTCTGATCAACGCCGCCGGCATCGTGCATGGCGAAAAGACAGTCGGGCGGGAATTTCTGCCTCATGCTCAGGCCAATTTCACCCGCGTGATCACGGTCAACCTGATAGGCAGCGCAACCGTGGCCAGCCAGTTTGCGGCCAGGCTGGCTCAGGCCGAACCGTTGGGCGAGGAACGTGGCGTGATCATCAACACCGCCTCGGTAGCAGCCTATGACGGGCAGATCGGTCAGATAGCGTATGCCGCGTCCAAGGGCGGGATCGTGGCCATGACCCTCCCAATGGCGCGCGACCTGGCTCAGTTCGGCATACGCGTCTGCACCATTGCACCGGGCATATTCTGGACCCCGATGCTGGCGGGAATGAAGCTGGAAGTGCAGGAAGCGCTCGGCAGGCAGGTGCCCTTCCCCAGCCGGCTCGGCAAGCCTGAGGAATATGCCGATCTGGTGCGTACCATCATTGGCAATGCCATGCTGAACGGCGAAACCATCCGCCTCGACGGCGCCATTCGGCTCGCGCCACGATAGATAACGCCCTGGCCGGCAAGGAAACGATCATGTCCGAATATGCCAACCTTCTGCATGAAGTTCACGGTGCCGTCACCCTGCTCCGGCTCAACCGTCCACACGCACTGAATGCGCTGAATACCCCGACCCTCGCGGACCTCATCACCGCCTTCGCCGCTTATGAAGCCGATGCCTCCCAACACTGCCTAATTCTCACCGGAAACGAAAAGGCCTTTGCCGCCGGCGCCGACATCAAAGAAATGCAGGACCGTGGCTTCGCCGATATGTTCGGCCAGAATTTCTTTGCTGGCTTCCAGCGCATCACCGCCTGCCGCAAACCGTGGCTGGCGGCGGTCGCGGGCTACGCGCTGGGCGGTGGTTGCGAATTGGCGATGATGGCGGACTTCATCATCGCCGCCGACACGGCCAAATTCGGCCAGCCGGAAATCCGCCTGGGTGTGACCCCGGGCATGGGCGGTTCCCAGCGCCTGACCCGCGCGATTGGCAAGGCAAAGGCGATGGAGATGTGCCTGACCGGCAGGATGATCGATGCCGCCGAGGCCGAACGTGCTGGCCTGGTAGCGCGCACCGTGCCGGCTGCCGACTTACTGGCTGACAGCCTGCGCGCCGCCGCCGCCATTGGTGCCATGCCACCGCTGGCCGCGCTTGCGGTGAAGGAAGCCATCAACGCTGCCGACGAGACAACCCTTTCTCAGGGCATTCTGCTGGAACGCCGCCTGTTCAATGGCCTGTGCGCGACCGCCGATAAGCACGAAGGCATGACCGCTTTCGTGGAAAAGCGTAAAGGTGTCTTCCACGGTAACTGACCGAAGCCAAATCCCGCCCAACTGCCGGAGCCACCCAGGTGAAAATTCTCGTCTGCGTCAAGCGTGTCGTCGACTACAACGTCAAGGTGCGGGTTCGCGCCGACCATACCGACGTCGAGACCAACGGCGTGAAGATGTCGATGAATCCGTTCGACGAAATCGCGGTTGAGGAGGCGATCCGGCTCAAGGAGCGGGGGCTGGCGAGTGAGATCGTGGCACTTTCCATCGGCCCCGCTGCCTGTGCCGAAACACTGCGCACAGCCCTCGCTATGGGCGCCGATCGTGGCATTCTGGTCGAAATGCCACACAGCCCCGAACCGCTCGCTGTTGCCAAGCTGGTGCGCGCAGTGGCCGAGCGGGAACAGCCCGGCCTGATCATTCTCGGCAAGCAGGCGATCGACGATGACATGAACGCGACCGGCCAGATGCTGGCCGCATTGCTGGGCTGGCCGCAGGGCACCTTCGCCAGCCGGCTCGAGATCGTCGAGAGCGCGGCGAAGGTGACGCGCGAGATCGATGGCGGGCTGGAGACGTTGCGCCTGTCTTTGCCGGCGATCATCACCACCGATCTGCGCCTGAACGAGCCACGCTATGCGTCGCTGCCGAACATCATGAAGGCGCGCAAGAAACCCATCGACACCTTGACCCCGCAAGCGCTGGACGTGGATGTCGCGCCCCGGCTTACTCTGCTTTCGGTAACCGAGCCGCCGACCCGCAAGGCCGGCGTCAAGGTGGACTCGGTCGAGGAACTGGTGGCCAAACTCAAGCGCGAAGCGAAGGTGATCTGACCATGACAATCCTGGTGCTGATCGAGGGTGAAGCCGGCACGGTGAAGCAGCCGTCACGTAGCGCGCTTGCCGCCGCCGCCCGGCTTGGCGGGAATGTACATGGCTTGGTGGTCGGCTCCCGCGCCGATGCCGAAGCGGCCGCCCGCCTGCCCGGCCTGAGCGAAGTGCTGCATGCTGAACTGGCCCATATTTTGGCCGAGCCCGTGGCCGATCTGATCGTCGGGCTGGCCGGCGACTATTCGCATGTCCTGGCCGCCGCCACGGCTTCCGGCAAGAACATTCTGCCCCGCGCCGCAGCCCTGCTGGATGTACAGCCGATCAGCGATGTCACCGAGGTAATGGACGAGGAAACCTTCGTGCGCCCGATCTACGCCGGCAACGCGCTGGCTCGGGTGCGCTCGGCGGACGCAAAAAAACTGCTGACCATCCGCGCTGCGAGCTTCGACCCGGTGCCGGCAACCGGCGGCGCGGCGCCGATACGCGCGGTACCCATCGCGGAAAGTGCCGGATCCGCGTTCGTCTCAGCAGAGATAGCGCACTCCGAGCGGCCCGAACTGACCGCGGCACGGATCATCGTCTCTGGCGGGAGGGGCATGGCGAATGCCGAAAACTTCCATTTGCTCGATAAACTAGCCGACAAGCTCGGTGCTGCGGTCGGTGCTTCCCGCGCGGCGGTGGATGCCGGCTACGCGCCTAACGATTTCCAGGTCGGTCAGACTGGCAAGATCGTGGCGCCGGAGCTTTACATCGCGATTGGCATATCCGGCGCCATTCAGCACCTCGCCGGGATGAAGGACAGCAAGGTGATCGTTGCAATCAACAAAGACCCCGACGCGCCGATATTCCAGGTAGCGGATTACGGGCTGGTCGCGGATTTGTTCACGGCCGTTCCGGCTCTGGACGAGGCCCTGGCAAACGCTCCGTGATCTGGGGGCAGGATCGACCCTGTTCTGGCTTTTTCATAAACGGAATGTAGGGCTTGCACCGCTGACACCTGATCGCCCCTGACGGAAGAGGCAAGGCTCCGGCGCGTTCCGCCGCCAAACGCAAAGTCAGGTCAGCGCCGCCTTAGCCGACGCGTATTCGCTTCGCCAGCGGCAAACCAAGTCCGCCGCGGGCAGAACGGCATCGACCGCGCCGATGCCCTGGCCGCACCCCCAGATATCGCGCCAGGCTTTTTTATCGTGGCCGAGGCTGGTCATGTCGAGCCGGACTTCGTCCGAGGCGGAAAGGGTTGCGGGGTCTATACCGGCGGCGACAATACTGGGGCGCAGGTAATTGCCAGGCACGCCGGTGAATCGGCTGGTGTAAAGAATGTCCTCGGCATGACTGGCCGCCACCATGACCTTGTAGTCGGCGCTGGCCTCAGCTTCTTCGCTTGCGATAAAGGCCGAGCCGACATAGGCAAGGTCCGCGCCGATGGCCTGCGCCGCCAGAATCGAACCGCCAGTGGCTATGGCGCCGGACAGCGCGAGCGGCCCGCCGAACATGGCTCGAATTTCCTGGATCAGCGCAAACGGCGAAAGCGTGCCGGCATGGCCGCCGGCGCCGGCGGCCACCGCCACCAGGCCGGGCGCCCCCTTGTCCAAGGCCTTGCGCGCGTAGCTTGGGGTGGTCACGTCGTGGAACACGAGCCCGCCATAGGCGGCCACTTGCTGATAGACATGCGGCTGCGCGCCGAGCGAGGTTATGACGATCGGCACGCGGTGACGCACGCACAAGGCAAGGTCGACTTCGAGCCGGGGGTTGGTACGGTGCACGATGAGGTTGACCGCGAAGGGCGCATCCCGGCCGCCAAGGGTCTGGCCGAGTTCGGCAAGCCAGGCATCGAGGATATCTGGCGTCCGCGCATTCAGCGAGGGAAAGGCGCCAATGATTCCCGCCCGGCACTGCGCTCGTACCAGGGGCGGGGTGGAGACCAGGAACATGGGCGCGCCGATGACCGGCAGGCTCAGACGGGCGCGGAGCGCATCGGGCAGGCTCATGGATGGGGGGCTTTCGTAGTGGCGATCCAAAGCCCGTCGTTGCAGACCACTCGGCCCTCGGCTTGCAGCTTCAACAAATGGGCATTCAGGGTCATGGCCGCGGGTCGCGCCAGATCGGGCGCGAGGGCAGGATACATCAGTCGAGCCAGCTGCGCCTCAATCAGAGGCGCTTTTGCAAGGCAGGCAAGGATCGCGGATTCCCGCCGTTCGCGGTGAGCCAGCAACCGGCCCAACCAGGCATCGGGGGCTCCGATCGCGGGGCCATGGCCGGGCAGGAAAGCCCGGAACCCTTGGCCGCGCAGCCGGGCGAGGCTACGCATATAGGCAGACATATCGCCTTCCGGCGGCGGTGGAATGACACTGGTCGACCACCCCATTACGTGATCCCCGGTGAACACAGTACCGTCGGCCAGAGCGAAACACAGATGGTCGGCCGCGTGGCCTGGCGTGTGCCAGGCGGTAAACGGACCGAGCTGCGTGCCATCGGCGAGCGGAATGTCAGTCGCCCCCGCGAAAGCAGCGATGGGGGCGCCGAAAATGGCCGCCAGCAACGGGGCGGCGGCGGCGTGGTCGGCGTGGCGATGGGTCAGTAAAATCGCCGTCAATCGTCCTGCCAGCGCAGCACGCAGCGCGGCAAGATGCGCGTCGATATTCGGCCCGGGATCGATGACGTAAAACTCGTTGTTAGATTGCAACAACCAGGTATTGGTGCCATGGTACGTCATGGCGCCCGGATTGGCGGCGACGATGCGGCCTATCCCCGGCGCGGCGGAGATAAAGGTTCCGGGTTCCGGTGCGGGTTCACGCAGGCAGGCCATACCGGCAGCCTGACCGGCTTGAAGTTCGGGGTCAAATCCACAAGGTCGGCCCGAGCGGATCGCATTCGGACTTGTGTTCTATATCGTCCTGTAACAATGGGGGTGTTTTCCGCATTGCAAACAGATTTCGGCTTCAAACATTCCGCACGCATCTGTATGGTCCCGCCATGAATGCCACCCCGGCCCGAGACTTCCTGTCGCCCCGGCTGATAGCGTTGATAAACGACGCCACGGCCCACGGCATCACACGTGAGGTTGCGGTGGCGGTTTTAATCGATCTGGTAACCGGTCCGGGCTTCAATGATACGCCACTGGACCCGCGTGAAGATGACCCGACATCCGAACCAGACCTAACCCGAATATCGGTAGCGGAAGTGGCTCTACCCTCGGCGGAGGCGTCCAACCCCGGCTTTACCGAAAATCTACCCGTCGTTCCGCCGAGGTAACCCAGTCGCTACCAGCCCCGAAAGCGCGCCGAAATGAACAGCTTCGCGACACTAAGTAACCGGAAACTTGTCGTGCCCTCTGCGAATGGCAAGTATTTTGCGGTGGATCTCCACTACTTCGTCGAGTGTCACAGAAATGCGGTCGGCGCTATATTCTTTGATGAGGAATTTTACTTGA
>JAJXVA010000243.1 GCA_021782435.1 Pseudomonadota bacterium | reverse complement strand
TGATGCGCTGATCACCGACCCGCGTATCAAGGCGGTGGGGTTCGTCGGCTCCACCCCGATCGCCCAATACATTTATGCCACTGCCACCGCCCACGGCAAACGCGCGCAATGTTTCGGGGGCGCCAAAAACCACGCCCTCATCATGCCCGATGCCGATCTCGACCAGGCGGTGGATGCGCTCATCGGCGCGGGTTATGGTTCGGCCGGCGAGCGCTGCATGGCGATTTCGGTCGCGGTGCCGGTTGGCCGGCAAACCGCCGAGGCGTTGATGCAGCGGCTGATCCCCCGGGTCGAAGCGCTCCGCATCGGCCTGCCGACCGATGAGGCGGCCGATTACGGCCCGCTGGTTTCCGCCGAGGCGCTGGCGCGCGTGCGCAACTATATCGATCTCGGCGTTCAGGAAGGTGCCACCCTCGCGGTCGATGGCCGGAATTTTCGCATGCAGGGCTACGAGCGCGGGTTCTTCATCGGCGGCTCGCTGTTCGACCATGTGACGCCCGACATGCGCATCTATCGCGAGGAAATTTTCGGCCCCGTGCTTTCGGTCGTTCGTGCCGATACCTACGAGCAGGCGCTTGCCCTGCCCAACACCCATGAATACGGCAATGGCGTCGCCATTTTCACGCGCGATGGCGATACCGCGCGGGATTTCGTCAGCCGGGTCGAGGTTGGCATGGTCGGCGTCAATGTTCCCATTCCGGTGCCGGTCGCGTATCATACGTTCGGCGGCTGGAAGCGTTCGGGCTTTGGTGACCTCAACCAGCACGGGCCGGATTCGGTGCGCTTCTATACCCGCACCAAGACCGTTACCGGCCGCTGGCCTTCGGGCGTCAAGGATGGCGCCAGCTTCGTCATTCCGACGATGAGCTGATTACGGAGGATGGAAATGGACGCGTTTGCGCCGCCGGCACAGGCTTTCGATCTCAACCCCGACCAGCAGGCCGTGCGCGATATGGCGCGCCGCTTCGCGGACGAAAAACTCCGCCCGCGCGCGCTCGAGTGGGACCAGTCCAGGCATTTTCCGCTCGATGTCATTCGCGAAACCGCGGGCCTTGGCATGGGTGGAATCTACGTTTCCGAGGAATTCGGCGGGTCGGGCCTCTGCCGGCTCGATGCCGCGCTGATATTCGAGGCGCTGGCCACCGGCTGCCCGGCGATTTCCGCCTATATCTCGATCCACAACATGGTTGCCGGCATGATCGCCAAATTTGGCGATGCGGCGCAGCAACAGAAATATCTGCCCGCCTTGTGCGGCATGGAAAGCCTTGCCGCCTATTGCCTCACCGAGCCTGGCTCGGGCTCGGATGCGGCGGCGTTGCGCACCAGCGCGGTCCGCGACGCGGACCATTATATTCTCACCGGTACGAAGCAATTCATCAGCGGCGCCGGCGCCGCCAACCTGTACGCCGTCATGGCCCGCACCGGAGAAGACGGCCCCAAGGGCATTTCCTGCTTCCTGGTCGAGGAGGGCACGCCGGGGCTTTCGTTCGGCGCCAACGAACGCAAAATGGGCTGGAACGCGCAACCCACCCGCCAGGTGATACTCGATGGCGTGCGCGTTCCGGCCGCCAACCGTCTGGCCGCGGAAGGGCAGGGGTTCCGCATCGCCATGGCCGGGTTGGATGGCGGACGCCTGAACATCGGCGCCTGCTCGCTCGGCGGCGCGCAGGCGGCACTCGAAATCGCGCTGGGCTACGTCAAGGAACGGCGCGCCTTCGGTCGCCCGATCTCGGATTTCCAGGCCCTGCAATTCCGCCTCGCCGACATGGCAACCGAACTCGAAGCGGCCCGCCTGCTGCTGTGGCGGGCGGCCAGCGCGCTCGATGCCGGCGCGCCGGACGCGACCAGGCTGTGCGCCATGGCCAAGCGCTTTGCCACCGATACCGGCTTCACGGTGGCCAACAATGCGCTGCAACTGCTCGGCGGTTATGGCTATCTCGCCGATTACGGGATCGAGAAACTGGTGCGCGACCTGCGCGTGCATCAAATTCTCGAAGGCACTAATGAAATCATGCGCGTCATCATCGCGCGGTCGTTGCTGGGATAGCAACGTCAGGGCGCGATCTCCCCACGCGGTCGGCCCGGCCATCCCTCCAGCCCGAGCGGGAACCCTCAGACCATGGCAAACATCGCATTCCTCGGCCTAGGCAATATGGGGCTGCCCATGGCGGTCAATCTGCACCGCGCGGGGCATGGCGTCATCGGGTTCGATCTTTCGCCCTCGTCCCGGGCCCAGGCTGCCGCGGCGGGTATCTCCCTCGCGCCGGATGCGCCGACCGCGGCCGACGGGGCCGAATGTCTCATTACCATGCTGCCCGCGGGCGCGCATGTGCGCGCGGTCTATGGTTCGGGCGTGCTGACGGCCCTCGCACCCGGCGCGCTCGCCATCGACTGTTCCACCATCGCCGTCGCGGATGCGCGCGCGGCGCACGAATTGGCGCACGCGGCCGGGCTCGTCGCGCTAGATGCCCCGGTCTCGGGCGGGGTGGGTGGCGCCACCGCCGGCAGCCTCACCTTCATGTGCGGGGGCACCGATATCGCCTTCCAGCGCGCGCAACCCATGCTCGCCGCCATGGGCAAGCGGATCGTGCTTTGCGGCGAGGCCGGCGCCGGCCAGGCCGCGAAGATCTGCAACAACATGATTCTCGGCATTTCCATGATCGCGGTCGCCGAGGCCTTCGTGCTGGCGGAAAAGCTCGGCCTGTCGCACCAGGCCCTGTTCGATGTCGCGGCCAATGCCTCGGGCCAATGCTGGTCGCTTACCAGCTATTGCCCGGTGCCCGGCCCGGTGCCCGCCAGCCCGGCCAATAACGAATACAAGCCCGGCTTCGCCACCGCGCTCATGCTGAAGGATCTGCGCCTCGCCGATGAGGCCGCGGAAACCTGCGGCGCCAACACCGAACTCGGCCACCATGCCGCGACGTTGTTCGCCCGTTTTGCTGAAGCCGGAGGCGCGGGCTTGGACTTTTCCGGAATAATTACGGGTATTCGTAAGGGATCCTGATTGGACCCGACTTTTTTTGGGGGCGTCGGGGGAGAAGTGGCGGTGGACACGGCCGGCGATGTGTACGTGAGCGATGCCGGCAACGGAAATGTTTACGAGTTGAGCGCGCCTTTGTCGTCGGGCATTCAGGTGACCGTTGCCAGCGGTTACAGCAGCCCCTCGTCG
>JAJXVA010000041.1 GCA_021782435.1 Pseudomonadota bacterium | reverse complement strand
GCGCGCGGCGCGCCCGAGGATCGGATCGAGGGGTTCGAGTCCGGAGCCGATGACTATCTGCCCAAGCCGTTTGAGCCGCGGGAATTGTTGTTACGCCTGCGGGCCCTGCTGCGCCGCGCCGCGCAGCCGGCCGGCGCGGGCGCCGGTCGGGGTAAGATCGTGCTCGGCGCGCTCGAATTCGACCCCGACCGCGGGGAATTGCGCGGCCCTGACGGAGTAACCCATTTGACCGGAGGTGAGGCTGCCCTGCTCGCCGCCCTCGCGCGCCGCCCCAACGAAACCCTGACGCGCGATGAATTGGCCGAAACCCTGGGCGCCGATCAGGCTGGCGAACGCGCAATCGACGTTCATGTCACGCGGCTGCGCCGCAAGATCGAGCCCGAACCGCGCGAGCCGCGCTACCTGCAAACCGTTCGCCATCGGGGTTATGTGCTGAAGCCGGATGGATGAATTATTCCGGATGGATTAACACCGCGTGCCGCATCCGCGTCAGCGCCCCTGCCCGGTGGCCTCGCGCCGGTTCCAACCGGCCCACCCGTCCCAGTCCGAATGGTGGCATGCCGACATAAATGGCCTCCTGTCGACCGGGGCCTATCAGGTATGTCTCGTGCCAAATCCCGACATCTGCGCTGCTGTCCAATCGGCGATAAAACGCGCGCCAGGCCGGCAGATGGGTCAGATCGGGAGCCTTCGCAAAGGCCAGAAGGTCTTCCAGGCTTCGCCAGTATTGAACGGATAGAAAGTTCCGAAGCCCGCCATGGTTGCGCGCATGTAACAGGCCGAGCTCCGGCCGCGCGGCGAGTTCGGCCTGCATGCGCGGCATGGCACGAGCCACCGGCAACCAGCGCCAGAGTTTCCAGGGTCGGTTCAGCCGCATACCGATTAGAAACAACACCATTTCCCGGTCAAGCTCAGCGCACATGCGTTCGCCAATGACGCCATGACTGACAGCCGCCTGCCGGGTCGTTGCATTCGTCATTTCGGGTCCTCGGTGTCATTGTGGTATTTCAACGGCTGGAGGATGTATCTTTCCAGTGTAAAGACCATGGCACTGAAGCTATACCCCTTGTCAAGCCAAATCTTTCCAGCATAAAGATTTAATGTGGCCAAACCTTACCACCACGGGGACCTGCGTGCCGGCCTGCTCGATGCGGCCGAAACTCTGCTCGATACCGAGGGCATTGCGGCTCTCTCGCTGCGCGCCATCGCTCGTGCCGCCGGAGTTTCGCACGCAGCGCCCAAGCACCATTTCCGCGACCTTACCGGCCTGCTGACGGCCCTGACGACGATTGGCTTCGAACGTTTTCGCGCCGCACTTTTGGCGGAAGTGCACCCCGAGATGCCCCCCGCATCTCGATTGCGGGCTCTGGGTTCGGCCTATCTCGGCTTTGCCCGCGCCCATCCGGGGTTGTTCCAACTCATGTTCCGCTCCGAGCGGTTGGACTGGACCTCGCCCGACCTCAGGCAAGCCGCTTCCGCCGCGTTCGCCGTATTGAGTGATATCGACGCGCCATCAGGCGCCAGCGCCGGTCCAATCCCGCGGGAGGGTCTGGTTCGCGCTCTCGCCCGCTGGTCCTTCGTTCATGGCGTTGCCACGCTATGGCTGGATGGTCGCGTTGCCGCGATGGCCGCCAAACACCAACAACCCGATCCCGGCGGAATCGTACACGATATGCTGGCATGGTTGCCGTGATTGGACGGCGGGCCAAACTCTGATGGGCCGGGCCAGCAAACGTTTTCTGCCGCGTTCTCTGTTTGGCCGGCTGATGCTCATCATGCTGGTGCCGCTCCTGGTGCTCAACGGCGTCGCATTGCAGATTTTCTATGGTAGTCACCTCGATCTCGTCTCCCGCCGGCTTTCGGGCGCGGTTGCCGGAGAGATCGGTATCGTCATCGACGCAATGGATCGCTGGCCCCAGCACCGGGCCTGGTGGCTGCGCGAGGCGCACCAGCGCTTCGATCTCGACATGCAATTCCGACCCAACGCCAAATTCGTTCCTCGACGCGGTGTCAATGTAATCGGGCCAGCCGACGATGATCTTCGCCAGGCTCTGGCCTTTCACCTGCATCGCCGGTTCAACATGGACTGGACCTCCGATCCGCGGCAGGTGCTGTTGCACATCCAGCTTCGCGATGGCGTGCTCGATGTCAAAGCTCCCCGCAAGCGCCTCGATACTGGTACTATCTATCTGTTCCTGTCGTGGCTGGTTGGCGTTGCAGCCCTGATGTTCGGTATTGCTGCCTGGTTTGTGCGGCGCCAGGTTCGCGCCATTGGCCGTCTTGCCCGGGCAGCCGAAGCCTTTGGCCTCGGCGAGGATCCGGGGTTGATCAAGCCTGAAGGTGCCGTCGAGGTGCGCCGCGCTGCCACCGCCTTCAACCGCATGCAGGAACGCATCCGTCGCTTTCTGGCGCAACGCACCGAAATGCTCGCCGGCGTTTCCCATGACCTGCGCACCCCGCTCACGCGGCTGCGCCTCAATCTCGCGATGTTGCCGCAGCATCCGGATATTCCCGGGATGGAAACCGATCTCGACGAAATGGAACGTATGATCGATGGCTATCTGGCCTTCGCGCGCGGGGAAAGGCTGGAACAGGCGGCGCTGGTGCCGCTGGCGCCGCTTCTCGAGGACCTGGCCGAGGGTGCCCGTCGCGCCGGGATTGCCATAACGGTGTTCGAAATTCCGAGTGCGGAGTTGCGCCTGCGTCAGGATGCGGTCCGCCGTGCGATCGCCAATCTCATCGATAACGCCGGCAAGCACGCCCATAGCGTGGGGCTTTCGGCTGAAATCTCTCTCCGCGCCGCCTGGATTCTGGTCGATGATGACGGTCCGGGTATTCCCCCGGACCAGCGCGAAGGCGTTTTCCGCCCCTTCGAGAGCGGGGCGGCCGGCGGCACCGGCCTGGGCCTGACCATTGCCCGGGATATCATCCGCGCCCATGGCGGTGACATCATGCTCGAGGACAGCCCCATGGGTGGCCTGCGGGCCCGGGTGCGGCTGCCGTTGGCGGAGAAATGAGGCGCCGGGCATTCGGGATTTCGGCGGTCCGGTTGCCACACCGCGCGCGCTGCTGAACTTCCGGACCGGTTGTCATGGGTGGGGCGTGATCAGCCCTCGGGTTCCTTCCACACGGTGGTGATTCGCTTTAATGTTGGACCGAGGCCGGAATGGTCCGGCGAATGGCGAGGAGAAGCTGGTCATGCGGCAGCGTTTCGTGATCATGGCTCTGGCATTTGGTCTGGCATCCGGCACCATGATGCCGCAGGCGCATGCGGTGGGCTGCCTGAGCGGCGGGGCGGCGGGCGCGGTGGCGGGGCACTATGCGCACCATCACGCCGTGCTGGGCGCGATGGCGGGTTGCGCCGTCGGTCATCACCTGGCGGTCAAGCACAAGCGGGAATTGCGGGCCAAGAAAGCCGCGGAAAAGGCCCAGGCCGCGGCCCAGGCCCAGGCCGCGCAAACCGCAGCCGCGCCGCACTGACGTCTGAGGGCTGCGGCGGGGCGAGCGCCTTCAGACCTGCCGCAGCCAGACCTCGCGTACCGCATGGTTGGCGGCCTTGCGCAACACGACGCGGGCGCGGGGGCGGGTCGGGCTGATGTTTTCGTGCAGGTTGCGCTGGTTGATGGCGTGCCAGATCTCGGCGCCGGTTTCACGCGCGGCATCGTCCGGCAGGTCCTTGTAGTGGTGGAAAAACGACTGAGGTGACTGGAAAGCGGTACGCTTGAGCCAGAGGAACCGGTCGAGGTACCACCGCGCGATATCGGTCTCGTCGGCATCGATGTAGACCGAGAAATCAAAGAAATCCGACGCAACCACGGTGGCTGGCGCCGCCTGAAGGACGTTCAGCCCCTCGAAGATCAGCACGTCGGGTTGCTCCACCACCAGTGTCTCGCCGGGCACGATATCGTAGGACATGTGCGAATAGACCGGCGCCTCGACCCGGGCGGCGCCGGACTTCACGCTGGCCAGAAAGCGGATCATGCGGCGCAGGTCGTAGCTTTCCGGAAACCCCTTGCGTGCCATCAGGCCGCGCGCCTGCAGCACGCGGTTGGGGTGGAGAAAGCCATCGGTCGTGACCAGGGCCACGCGTGGATGGTCCGGCCAGCGCGCCATCAGTGCTTGCAGCACGCGCGCGAAGGTCGATTTACCGACCGCGACCGAACCGGCAACCGCGACGATATAGGGCGGTGCCGGCGCTGGCCGACCCAGAAAGGAGTCGGTGACCTGGTTCAGTTGCCTTGCGGCATTGACGTGCAGGTTGAGCAATCGGGTCAGCGGCAGATAAATATCGGCCACCTCATCGAGCCCGACCGGTTCATGCAGCGAGCGCAGGGCCGTCAAATCGGCCTCGCCCAGAAGGAGCGGTGTGTTGGCGCGGAGTTCCGCCCATTCCGGGCGGCTGAAAATGCGATAGACCGAGGCTTCGGCCTCGCCCCCGCCGGACAGCAGCCGCGTCGTCGCGCCCGGCGTTTCCGCCATCAGGCCTTTTCGACCTGGCTGTATTCCAGTTCGACCGGTGTCGAGCGGCCGAATATCGAGACGCTGACCTTGACCCGGCCTTTTTCCTCGTCGATTTCCTCGACCGTGCCGTTGAAGCTGGTGAACGGTCCGTCGGCCACCCGCACCTGTTCGCCGATTTCGAACAGAATGGCGGGGCGCCGGTGTTCGACCCCTTCGGCCGACTGCTTGAGGATGCGTTCGGCTTCCGCCTCGGTGATCGGGGTCGGGCGATTCTTGGTGCCGAGAAAGCCGGTGACCTTGGGCGTATCCTTGACGAGGTGCCAGGCTTCGTCGGTCAGTTCCATTTTCACCAGCACATAGCCGGGAAAGAACTTGCGTTCCGCATTCACCTTCTGACCGCGGCGCAATTCCACCACTTCCTCGGCGGGGACCAGCACATCATCGATCTGTCCGTCCAGGCCCTTCTGCACGGCCTGTTCCTTGATCTGTTGCGCGATCTTTTTTTCGAACCCGGAATAGACGTGCACCACATACCAGCGCTTGGCCATGAAATCCGTCCTTAACCGCCGCCGAACAGGGTGCGGACGCCGAGCCCGGCGATCTGATCAATAATGAAGAAAAACAACGCGGCGGCGACGCACAGCACCATGACCTGGCCCGTGGTGACCAGGGTTTCCCGACGCGTGGGCCAGGTAACCCGGCCCGCCTCGGCCCGCACTTCGCGGATGAACTTAACCGGATTGATCGCCACCTCAGCCTTCCCTCATGCCGCGAAATCGACGCCGAACCAGCCCTCGGAGCTGGCAGGGGCAGCAGGTCTCGAACCTGCAACCTCCGGTTTTGGAGACCGGCGCTCTAGCCAATTGAGCTATGCCCCTGCAATCAAACCCGCCATGGGCCGAACCGGCAGGCAGGCTAAACACATCGCAGCGGGCAATGTGTCAAGGCCCGAAACCCGATGGCGGCCGGGCAGCGGCCAAGCCGTTCGATGTTGCGTCAGGCGGCGCGAACGTTCTGTGCCTGATGCACCTGCCAGGCCGTGCGAAAATCGCTATGCGCCCAGCCGGCCGCGCCGAGCGCTACCATGAGCGCTGCGACCAGGCCAACCAGGAAACGCCGGGCCGGACCCAGGTCGAACGCCGCGGCGTCGGCTGGAACGGCGGCTCCGGGGGCGGGCAGGGCGACCAGGCGAAGGCGGGTGGAAGAATGGGGCATGACGCGCTCCTGGGTGGTGGGTGGCCGGACCTTGGCGGTCCGGACCGGGGTGAACCGGCGGACTGTTGATAGCACGGTATCTTGCATTGTGCGTTACTAGTTTAACGACGCTACCTTGCATTACACGCATGCGTGTCATTGCCAGGGTAATCGTTCATAAAAATCGATTGGACCCACAGAACATTTCTGTTTGCAGGAATGTTTCCGGGCGCGCACGGTTTGGCCTCAACCCAGGGGGATGGCCATGGAATCGGGACGGCGCACCGCGCTCATGACTTTCGGTTTTGGCCTGGCCGCCGCGCCGGCCATGTTGGCCAGCCCGGCCGACGCGGCGCCACCTGTCCGGGAAGGCGGCGGCGCGCTGCGCGCCCTGCTGCAGAAGCTGCACGCGGCTCCGGCGCGTCGGAACTTCAAGACCGTGCCGATGATTCTGCGTGACCCGGCCGATTGGGATGATGCCGCTTTTCATGTTCTGATGCAGGCGCGCTGCCGCCCGCGCCAGGTCTGGAACATGACCGAAATCACCGGACCCTGGCTGAACCTTCTGCGCAACGCGCTCAATACGCAGATGTTCAGTTTCGGCAATCCGGACTACCTGGCGGTGGCGGCCTGCCACGGGTCGGCGCAGCTGGCCCTGTTCGATCAGGTGGTTTGGAACAAATACAAATTCGGCACGCTGCTGGCCGGCAAGCTGACCGCCAATACGCTGATCGAGGATAAACCGTTTGCCGCGAGCCCGGACATAAATGATCCGCACGGGCTTTTCGGCGCGGCGGGCAACACCATTCCCGCGCTCATGCGCCGCGGCGTGGTGTTCGCCGCCTGCCATAACGCGATCTGGGAGATTTCCGCGAAGCTGATGGCCAAGGGCCTGAACCCCGATGGCCTCAGTCATGGGGCGCTGGCCGCCGAGCTTACCAACCATCTCATTCCCGGCGCGGTGCTGACCCCTGGCATCGTTGGCGCGATCGCGCAGCTCGAACAGGCGGGCTACGGTTATGCGGCCTGAGCGTTCCTGGCGGCGCGTGGGGGCGGCGGGGGTCGCCTTGGCATGGCTCTGCGCGGCGCCAGCGCGGGCTGTGCCCCCGCCCTGGCAGAATGGCGCCAATAACGATGTAGCCGCCCGGGGCCTGGCCTTCACCGTGCCGGAAGTGGACGTGCTGGCCGATTTTCATGGCGACCCGGCGACCGCCCGGCTGGTTCTGTATGTCGGGGGGAACTACTATTTCGCGATGGCACCGCTGGTGCGCGCCTTTGCGGCCGACCATCCGGACCTGGCGGGCCGCTTATACTGGGAGACGATTCCGCCCGGGTTGCTGGCCAAGCAGCTTGCCGCGGGCGGTACCATCACGGTGGGCAACATGACGTGGACCGCGCCGCCGGATGTTTATCTGGCCGGCCTCAAGCGTGTGCGCGCCATGCTGGCCGATGGCAGGTTGCAGGCACCGGCGACGGTTTACGCCACGAACACCCTGACCATCATGGTACCCGAGGGCAACCCGGCACATATCGGTGGGCTGGCCGATCTCGGCCGGCCGGGGCTGCGCCTCGCCATGCCCAACCCGGAATTCGAGGGAGTGGCCAGGCAGATCAAAGCCGCGCTGGCGCGGGCCGGTGGATCGGCGCTGGTCAATGCGGTGTATAAAACCAAGGTTGCCGCGGGCACAACCCGACTGACCCAAATCCACCATCGGCAGACCCCGCTCTGGCTGATGGATGGCAAGGCCGAGGCCGGGGTCACGTGGCTGTCCGAGGCGAAATTCCAGGAGCAGATCGGCAACCCGATCGGTGACGTGCCGATCCCCGCGTCGGAAAACGCAACCGGCATTTATGCCGGCGCGGTGGTGCGGGGCGCCACCCATGCCGCCGCGGCAAGGGCGTGGCTTGGCTTCCTGACCACGCCGCAAGCGCAGGCGATTTTCGCCCGTTACGGATTTAAGCCCTATGTCGCAGCCCGCTGATCCTGATTCCGGCGCCGATCGCGGCTGGCGGCTGGCCGCCATGGCCGGGCTTTCGGTGCGCCTGATCCAGGGGTTCATTTACTGGGGCGGGGGTTCGCGCCGCTTCATTTACGCGCCCGCGAAGCTGGATGCCTGGGGTGGCCATAACTGGATGGCAAATAAGTTCCAGACCGCCATGCCCGGGGCGCTGCTGGGCACCGGACATCTGGTGAGCTTTCTGCTGCACCATTTCTGGCTGCTCTATGCCGGGGTGATCGCGTTCAGCGCGGCCGAACTGATTGCCGGCGCGATGCTGATGGCCGGGCTGATGACGCGTGCCGCGGCCCTGGTTTCGATGGGGTTCTCGGTCGTTCTGATGCTGCTGTTCGGCTGGCAGGGCGCCACCTGCATCGATGAATGGACCATGGCCGCGGCGAACCTGGCCATGGGCACCACCCTGTTGCTGGGCGGCAGCGGCGCGTTTTCCCTGGATACCTGGCTGTTGGCGCGCAGGCCCGCCCTGGCTGGTTCCGGCTGGTTCCGGCTTGCCGCCGGCGCCCTGCCCCTGAACCTGCCGGACGCCATGTATCGGCGGCTCAGCCTCGGGCTGCTCGGTTTCGTGCTGGCCTTCGATATCGGCACCTACAGCTACTATCGCGGCTCCGTGATCGGCCCGTTTCATAGCGGACCGGTGAGCCCGACCAAGCACCATTTCACACTCGCCGAGGCGCGGCTGATGCCGGATGGTGGGGTGCGGTTTCATATCTACCTGGATGGCGGCACGCCCGAGGCGCCGGCGCACGTCATGCAGGCGGTGCTGCGCGATGATACCGGACGCATGGCCGCGCGCTGGACCACGGACGATCTGACCCACCTGCCCGCCGCCGCCATCACCAACGACTACGCCTACAACATATTCAAGCCCGGCCCCTATGGGCTGGTGGCGGGCATGGGTGCCGCCGCCACGGTGACCCTGCCCGCGCCTTCGGGCGGGGCCGCCCATGGCGGCGACGTGCTGGTGCTGACCGATGTCAATGGACGGGAGTTCAGGGCGCGCGTCGCGGGCGGGCGGTAGCGAAACAGCGGGCGGGCTATAACACCGCGCAGGCGAGGTCGAATTCGAGGCGCGGCCGGCGCGGCGGCAGGTCGTTTTTGTCGGCGTAGCCGAGCGCGACCAGGAAATTGGATTTCCAGCCATGCGGCGCGAGGAGATCGCGGTCGATCACGGCATTGTCGAAGCCTGACATCGGGCCGCAATCGAGGCCGAGCGCGCGGGCCGCGAGGATCAGGTAGGCGCCCTGCAGGGTGCCGTTGCGGAACGCGGTTTCGGCGGCGAAATCGGGGTTGTTGAGGAACCAGCCACGGGCATCGGGACCTGGCCACAGATAGGGCATGTGGTCGAAGAAGCGCGGATCGTGGGCGACGACGCATACCACCGGGGCGGTGATGACGCTGTCGATATTGCCGGGCGAGAGGGCTGGCAGCAGCCGCTGGCGTGCCAGTTGGGAGACCAGGAACAGGAAGCGTGCCGGCGAGGCGTTGGCCGAGGTCGGGCCCAGACAGAGCAGGTCGTAGAGACCGCGCAGGGTTTCATGGGCGACCGTACGGGGGGTCCAGCGGTCATGGCTGCGGGCGGCGCGGAAGAGAAGATCGAGCGCCGCCGGGTCGAGTGCCGACAGAGGTGGCGACGTCGCCCCGGACGGCGCCGTGTCGGGCGCCGCGGACTCCTCGGTGGTCAAAGATCGACCTGTTCGACCGAGACCACTTCGGGCAGGTAGTGACGCAGCATGTTCTCGATACCGTGCTTCAGCGTCGCGCGGGAGCTTGGGCAACCGCTGCAGGCGCCCTGCATGTGCAACTTGACCACGCCGTCACGATAGCCGCGGAAGACGATGTCGCCGCCATCGGCGGCGACCGCGGGACGCACCCGTTCATCGAGCAGGAGCTTGATCTGGGTGACGATCTCGGTATCCGCCGCGTCGGTGTCCTCGGGGGGGGTGTCGGTCGCGCCGTGTTCGACCGCGGGCAGGCCGGACAGGAAATGGTCCATCAGGGCGGCGAGGATTCGGGGCCGCAGCACCGTCCAACCGGTTGCCTCGGCCTTGGTGATGGTGACGAAATCTCCGCCGAGAAACACGCGGGTGACGCCGGGCAGGGCGAACAGACGCTGGGCGAGCGGGCTGTTGGTGGCCGCCGCCTCGTGCGCGTAATCGGCGGTGCTGGTGCCCAGCACGTCCCGCCCGGGCAGAAACTTGAGGGTGGCGGGATTGGGCGTGGTTTCGGTTTCGATAAACATGGGGCCTCCGCGCGATTGGGCCTTATGTCGGGCGGACGGGCCTGCTTGGCAAGCGCGGGTGGCACAGGGGGGGCGTTCGGCCACGGCATGCGCCGGCCGGCGCATGTGATCAGGCCAGTGCGACCCGGCCGGAAGCGACCACGATTGCGTTGGCGGCAAGCGCCACCAGCCCGATATAGAGCCCGGTGCCGGCGATGGGTATGACGGGCGAGAGCGCGGTTGCCCAGGCGAGGCCGATGCCGGTGGCAAGACCCACCGCCCAGCCGGCGAGCAGAACCCGCCCCGAGGGGGTGGCGTGGGGCAGCAGACCCAGAACCAGCGCCGGCAGGGTTTGCAGGATGGCAACGCCACCCAGCAATTGCAGGTCGATCGCGTAGCGGGTGGGGAGCAGGATTATGGCCATCAACGCGCCGAGCTTGACGACCAGGGAGGCGCGCCTGGCGATGCGCGCCTGGGCGGCGGGGGTGAGGCCGGGGCGCAGGCGCGCATGGATGTTGCGGGTGTAGAGATTGGCGGCGCCGATCGACATGACCGCCGCCGGCACCAGCGCGCCGATGGCGATGGCGGCGAGCGCGAAGCCGGCGATACCGCCGGAAAAGTAGCGGGTGAACAGCAGCGGCACCACCAGGTTGGCGTTGGCCGGGTGGAGTGCCGCGGCATGGGCGACGTAACCCAGCAGCGCGATGAGGCCGAGGATGGCGCTGTAGAACGGCAGCGCGATGGCGTTGCGGCGGATGGTTTCATCGGAGCGGGCGGCGAGCACGGCGGTGAGGGTGTGGGGATAGAAAAACGCCGCCAGCGCCGAGCCGAGGGCGAGGGTGGCATAGGGCAGCATCTGCCCGGGCTTGAGCAGCAGACCGCCAGGTTTGAGCCCGGCGGCCGCGGCGGCGAAGACATGCGCATAGCCACCGAGCCGCAGCGGCACCAGGGACAGTGCCAGGGCGACGGCCAGCCAGATCATGACATCCTTGACGATGGCGATGAGGGCGGGGGCGCGCAGACCGGCGCTGTAGGTGTAGATGGCCAGGATGAGGAAGGCGGCGATCAGTGGCCAGTCTCCGGCTATGCCGAGCGCGCGGATGGCGGCCTGCATGCCGACGAGTTGCAGCGCGATATAGGGCATGGTGGCCAGGATGCCGGTGATGGCGACGGCGAGTTCGAGCCCGGCATGGCCATGGCGGATGCGCGCGAGATCGGCCGCGGTGACGGCGCCGAACTCGGCCGCCTGACGCCATAGCGCCGGCATGACGGCATAGGCGATGGGGTAGAGAATGGTCGCGTAGGGCAGGGCGAAAAACCCGAACGCGCCAGTGGCATAGACCAGGGCGGGCACGGCGATGACCGTATAGGCCGTATAGAAATCCCCGCCGATCAGAAACCAGGTGATCCAGGCGCCGAAATTCCGCCCGCCCAGCCCCCATTCCTCGAGATGGTCGAGGCTGGCCGGGCGGCGCCAGCGGGCGGCCGCGAAGCCGAGCCCCGAGACGCCGAGCAGACACGCGAGAAAGACCGCGGTGGCCAGGGTCATGCCCGGCGACGCGCGGCGAGGTAGATCAGGCCGGAGGTCAGGGGCACCCAGGCGAGCTGGTACCAATAGAAGAAGGGAAAGCCGAACAGCGTGGGGTCGCGGCGATCGTAGAGCGGCACCGCGAGCAGGGCCACGAAAGGCAGGCCAAGGTAAAAGGCGGCCAGCGGATCGATCCGCGACCTGCCGGGGGCAGGATCGGCGGGCGCGGGCGCGGCCGGCGTTTCGCCGAGGCCTGGGGGCATGGGGCGGGTTCCTGTGGCGGGCGTGTTCGGCGCGATGTTAGCGGGGGCGGCCAATCCGGGTCAATTTGCCGCCGGCTCCCGGTGATGACGCCGGCTTCGTGGCGCGGTGGGGGAAGTTCATTACGATACCGGAACGATTAGGGCGTGCGAAGGGGCGAGGCGGTGGCGGGTGTTTTTTCGCGCGGGGTGAACGGGCGGCGCGGGCATGGTGGCGCGGGGCGGGTGGGGCGTTTGGGATTGGGGGGACGCGGCCGGGTGGTGCGCGGCGCGGCGTTCGGCCCCGCGCTCGGATTCGGGGTGGGATTCGGCCCCTGGCTCGGCCTCAGGCTCGGCCCCGGGCTCGGATTCGGCCTCGGCCCCGCGCTCGGCCTCGTTCCCGGCTTCGTCGGCTTCGTCGTCATCGGGGTATGGCCAGGGGAGGGCGTCGACGAGGGGGATGAGGATGTCGCGGAGAATGGTTGCGAATTCGGCGGTGAGGTTGAAATCGTCGCCGTCGAGGAAGGTGAACAGGGTGACGCAGGGGGGTGGGACCTGCCCGGTTGGGTGGTAGGGGGCGACGATGAGGATGATGACCTGAAGGAGGATGACGGCGAGCACCGAGGTCGCGCCCGGTTCATCGGGTGCGGTGTGGCGGGCGCGGTGAGCCAGACTATCCAAGGCGTCCAGCCCCGGGATGGGGTGCGCGTGGGTCATGGGGAGGATATAGCGCGGGCTGCGGTTCTTGTCAAGAACATAAAGTGAACGTGTTTGGCATACTGACCGAATTCGGGTGGCCCGCGCGGGAGCGTGGCCGGATCAGTTCCGGCCACCGGGTTGATGGAGTTGGCCCCAGCTGAGCATGGCGATGTTGCCGAGGCGGGTCGCGGCCTGGGACTGGGAGAGGTGGGCCGCAGCGACGATGGGGCAGTAGGCGGCGGTGATGGCATTGACGCGTTCCGCGTCGGTGGCCTGGGGGGCGGCTTTTTTGAGATCGGCGAGGGTCGTGTCGAGCGGGCCGAGGATATGATCGGTGGTGAGGCTGGCGAGGGCCTGGGCTGCCGCGCTGCCGGGGGCGAGGGCGGCGTTGAGGGCGGGGTTGGCAATCGGCGCGCAGCTTCGGTTGGGATCGGCGAGCATGGTGTTGGCCGCCTCGCGGAGCGGGCCGACCAGGCCGGGACCAGCGGTGGCCGGGGCGTGGTTACCCCAGCTGGCGCGGACGTAATTGGCGATGGCGGCGATTTGCGCGTCGGACAGGCCGGCGCCGACGGCGGGCATGGGGCCGTAACCGGCCTGGGCGAGGTGGCCGCGCAGGACGATGCTGATGACATTCTGCGGGCCGCCGGCGGTGACCGCGCCATTGCCGGCGAGGGCCGGGATCAGGCCGGGCATGCCCTGGCCGTGCTGGCCGTGACAGAAGGCGCAGTGGCTGAGGTAGAGATTGGCGCCGGCGTCGCTGGCACCGGTGTCGTTGGCGCCGGTGTCATTGGCGGCCGCGGTGGTGACCGGCGCGGGCGGCGCGCCGTGGCCGGCGGGCAGGGATTTCAGGTACAAGGCAATATCGGTGAGATCGGTGGTGGACAGGTGCGAGAGGCTTTCGTGGACGACCTGCGCCATGGGGCCGAGCACGACGCCGCTGCCGGGGGCGTGGCCGTGGCGGAAGAAGCCGACCAGTTGCGGCACCGACCAGTCGGCGAGGCCGCTGCTGCCGGGGATCAGGCTCGGGGCGTACCAGCCATCGATGCCGCCGCCATGGAGTTTGCCGGCGAATTTACTGTCCCCTGCCAGCATGTTGGCGTCGTGGCAGGCGCCGCAATGGCCAAGCCCCTGGACCAGGTAGGCGCCGCGATTGACGGCGGCGGATTGGTGGGGATCGGGGGTGAAATGGCCGGGGCTGAAGAAGGCGGCGCGCCAGGCGACGAGGCCCTCGCGCGGGTTGAAGGGGAAGGCGAGATGGGGCGCGCGCGCGGGGGTCGTGACCGGGGCTTGGGTTTTCAGATAGGCGAAAATGGCATCATCGTCGGCGCGGGAGACGTGGGTGTACCAGGGGAACGGCATGGCGGGATAGAGATATTCCCCGTGATAGCCGATACCGTCGTGCATGACGTGATAGAAATCGGCCTCGGTCATCCAGCCGATGCCGGATGTTTTATCGGGGGTGATGTTGGGGGTGGGAATGGTGCCGAACGGGGTTTTGACGTTGTAGCCGCCGGCGAAGGGCCTGGCCCCGGGGGCGGTGTGGCAGGCCGCGCAATCCCCGGCGGTGGCGAGGTAACGGCCGCGGGCGATGAGGGCGGAGGGCGGGGCGGCAAGCGCGGTGCTGGCGGTGAGGCAGGCCGCGGCGGGCAGGGCGGCGCGCAGGAAGCGGCGAGACGGGAAAATCGGACAATTTCGTGCGGTCATGGGCCGTCCTTTTGACGGGCGCGGGGCGCGCGGAAAGACACGGAGCGCGGCCCGCGCCGGCGTGTGACAAACGAAAGATATTGCCGGCGTAGTTATTTACCCAGATTGGTTCTGTCGCGGCTGGCGGCAAGGTTTATGAATTGAATTTCATTTATAGCACGTCAGAACTTCAGGTCGTGGCAATTATTGATTTATGTTTTCAGGAAACAAATAAAAAATTTCCCCGATCCCGGGGGTTTGGCGCAACGGGGATTTCGGTGTGGCCCGGGCGGCGGTCACGCTGGCGCGGCTGGTTGGGTTGGCGCGGAACCGTGAGGGGGGGTTACGGGGTTCGCTGGCGGGTGGCGGCGGTGAGGGCTTGCGGGGTGGTGACGGGGGGCGCGCAGGTGCCGGCGTGGCAGAGGAAGGCAGCCGCGTGCGGCGAGGCCTTGCCGTGGGCGGGGTGGGTTGGCGGCAGATCGGTGGCCTCGGTGACGAGCAGGGTGAGGCAGGCCGGGTCGGGGGCGGCGCGGGCGGCGCGGTGGAGGGCGGCGCGGGCGGGGCCGGGCGGGCCGGCGATGACGATCGTGGTGGCGTTCTCGAGCAGGTCGGAGGCGGCGAGCAGGCCGGGCATGGCGACGAGGGCCGGGCCATCGCCGGAGAAGGCGGTGAGGGTTTCGCGCGCGGCCGCGCGCCAGGCGGGGTTGCCGGTGAGGTGGTGCAGCGTGGCGAACAGCGCGGCCGCTTGCGCGTTGCCGCCGGGGGTGACGCCGCAGGTGGCGGTGCGGGTGCGGGCGGCGGGACCGAGCGGCAGATCGGCGATGTCGTCGGGTTCGGTGAAGAACCCGCCGCCAGGCGCGGCGAAGCGGGACTGGATCGTGTCGGCGAGCGTGCTGGCGGTGGCGAGGTAGG